>NZ_JBEHFY010000012.1:0-73006 GCF_040225815.1 Corynebacterium sp. KPL2895 | reverse complement strand
ACTTCGTGCTCTCAAAGAAAACTACTCCCTACTAGTCGGTAACTGATTTCTCAGTCCAACTAATGGGGAGCAGTTCACCGTAACGGTGTCGGCGGGGTTATCTGTGTCTTAGGGTGGGCATCGTCAAGCGCCAGCTGGGCAAGCACTAGCTAGGCAGGTGCAGGCTAGCGCGGCGGCAGGATGGCCTCGGGGGTTTCTGGCAGGAGCTGGCCGCCGTCAATAATCAGCGTTTGGCCGGTGATATATCCGGCCTCGGTGGAGGCGAGGAAGGCCGCGGCATTGCCAATATCGCGCGGGCTACCAAGCCGGTGCAGCGGAATGGAGCGCGTCATCTCATCGAGGTACTCCTGGCCCTGTGCCTCGAGGCCTTCGGTGAGGATATTTCCGGGCAAAACGCCATTGATGGTGATGCCATCGCGGGCGATTTCTAGGGCAGCGGAGCGGATGAAACCTTGTTGGGCCGCCTTGGAGGCGCCGTAGTGCGCCCAGCCGGGAAAGCCGGTGTGCGAGCCGGTAATGGAGGTGGTAATGACAATGCGCCCGTAGCCTCGTTCCTTCATATACGGGAGGGCCTCCTGCACGACCTTGAACGTGCCGTGGGTATTGATATCAAACATGGTTTCCCACTGCTTATCCGTCATCTCTTCCAACGGGCAGTTGGGAAAGACCCCGGCATTGGAACAGACGATATCGATTGCGCCGTGCATGGCGTGGGCTTTGGCAAACAGTTCTTTAATGGAGTCCCTATCGGTGACATCGACAGAATAGGCGGTAGCACCGAGCTCCGCGGCGGTGGCTTCAGCCTTGTCGGTGTCAATATCGGCGATAATGACGTTGGCGCCGGCTTCGCGCAGGGAGGCAACGATGCCTTTGCCGATGCCCGCAGCCCCGCCCGTGACAATCGCGGTACGGTTGGTGAGGTCAAACATGAAATGGCTCCTTCGGCGGTGGTGGAGGTAGTGGAGGATCCAATCCCAAGTTTAGTGGTGTGGGCGGATAAAGATCTGCGAATTTCGCCACGCGGAGGGAATGAATAGGAGCCGTGTCGGGTTGATTTACTAAGGTAGATTTTTGAACAACCAACCGCGGGGATGGAAGTGAGCGAGCCTTCCGCCCCACCTTTAAAAGCGGTAAACAAGAGCGAGTGTGAAAGTACTGAATGGCACGTATGCAAGAAAGCGCTGATCTCCTGAAGTGTTCCTTCTGCGGAAAGAGCCAAAAGCAGGTGAAAAAGCTCATCGCCGGCGGCGGGGTCTACATCTGCGATGAGTGCATCGAGCTCTGCAATGAGATTATTGAAGAAGAGCTCGGCCACGAGCAGGCCGAGGAGTCTTCTGAGGCGGAGGTGCGCCTGCCTAAGCCTTCGCAGATTTCTTCCTTTTTGGATAAGTACGTCATTGGCCAGGACAAGGCCAAGCGCGTGCTGTCGGTTGCGGTGTATAACCACTACAAGCGCATTAAGGCAGAAGAATCCGCTGCGTTAGATGCGCGACGGAAGAAGGCCGAGGGCGAAGAGGTAGAGATCTCCAAGTCCAATATTTTGATGTTGGGGCCCACCGGTTCCGGTAAGACCTACCTGGCGCAAACCTTGGCGCGCCTGCTGGATGTGCCGTTCGCCATCGCGGATGCCACCAGCTTGACCGAGGCCGGCTATGTGGGTGAGGACGTAGAAAACATCCTCTTGAAGCTGCTGCAGGCAGCAGATTTCGATGTGGAGCGCGCCCAGCGCGGAATCATCTACG
Source organism: Corynebacterium sp. KPL2895 (assembly GCF_040225815.1). Classification (NCBI taxonomy): domain Bacteria; kingdom Bacillati; phylum Actinomycetota; class Actinomycetes; order Mycobacteriales; family Corynebacteriaceae; genus Corynebacterium; species Corynebacterium sp. KPL2895. The sequence goes on along the minus strand of NZ_JBEHFY010000012.1, from coordinate 71,264 downwards.
TCGACGAAGTGGATAAGATTTCCCGCAAATCCGAAAACCCCTCCATTACCCGCGATGTCTCCGGCGAAGGCGTGCAGCAGGCGCTGCTGAAGATCCTGGAGGGAACCGTGGCTGCTATCCCGCCGCAGGGCGGGCGCAAGCACCCGAACCAGGAATTTATCCAGCTGGATACCTCCAATATCCTCTTCATTGTCGCCGGCGCGTTTGCGGGCCTCGACCAGGTGATCGCGGATCGCGTGGGCAAGAAGGGCGTTGGGTTTGGCGCGAAGCTGGGCACCGAAGACGAGCGGGAAAAGGTGGACCTATTTTCCCAGGTGCGCCCGGAAGACCTCGTGAAGTTCGGCTTGATCCCAGAATTTATCGGCCGCCTGCCCGTGGTGGCGACGGTGGATAACTTGGACCGCGAGGCCCTGGTCAAGGTGTTGACCGAGCCCAAGAACTCCCTGCTCAAGCAATACAGCCGCCTATTTGAGATGGATGACTGCGAGCTGGACATGGATGCCGGGGCGCTGGATGCTATCGCAGAGCTCGCCCTCGAGCGCAAGACCGGCGCGCGCGGCCTGCGCGCGATCCTGGAAGAACTGCTCGTTCCAGTGATGTTTGAGCTGCCGGACCGGGAAGATATTTCCGCCGTGCACATTACCGCGGACTGCGTCACCCAGGGCGCAGCGCCCGAATTCACCTACAAGGATGAGGCAAAGGAATCGGCCTAGCGAGAGAAACGCTGTGGTAGGAAAAAGGGGCATCGGCAAGCAGCCGGTGCTTTCTTTTTATGCCTCGCCGTAGATGTCTTGCGGGGAGGCCTCGTCGCCCTCGTCGGCATCAGAAGGCACCAAGTAAGACTCGTGGCCGGAATCGGGGATATTGGCGGTGAGGAATGCCAGCACGGTATCGACGGTAAGCCGGTGCATGCCGTCGGTATTTGCCTGGCTGGACATATCCACGCCCAAGAGGTTGTCCATCATCGCCCGGTTGGTCACGCGGTACGAGGCGAGCGAGGCGATGATGGTGAAAATATCGTTGGTGGAAATGCCCGGGCGGAAGGCACCGGCGTCCTGGCCCAGCATGAGCAGGCGATCGAGGTGAAGGGCGACGCCGCTAAAATCCGCCACGGGATTGGTGGAAGAGCCCACGATGGACTGGGCGGTTTCCCAGGTCATCATGCGGATGGCCTCGGGGTGGTTGACGTACTGCCAAAAGATCCAGTCCACCAGCTTGCGCACGCCTTCGACCGGGACCGCGGAATCGAGTTCTAGGTCTTCTTCGTCAGGGCGCAGGCGTTCGGCGGCGGTGCTTAAAGCCCTTAAGTACAAGCCCTGTTTATCGCCAAAGTGATAGTGAATCATGCGCTTGGACATGCCGGATTCCGCGGCGATGGTATCCAGTTTGGTTTCAGAAAAACCCCACGCGGAAAACTGGGAAATGGCGATATCCACCACGGCATCGGTGCTGATGGAATCCGCAGCGTGAGCGTCGGAGTCTTCCGCCTGCTCCGCAGCGTGCAGCGGTTCGGTGTGCTCAGTGCTCATAGCATGTGTCCTATCTCTGCTTCGCGGCGCCGATGTGGCGATGGTGGGTAGTGTCTCGGGAACTGCACGGCCGGCCTCATGCTGGTTCGATGCGGCAGTGGTTGGCCACCGTGCAGCCGCCCACAGGCAGTGAATGCATCCCTGCAAGCGCGCTCCCCAGTGGGGTCTGTGCCGCTTCCATCATGCCCGATTAGCCCCACCCCGCGGGAGGAATGTGCCCATTGGGGGCGTTAATTTGGAGGTAAATGGGGGTAATATCCGGAAATTTGGCGGCGTTTTCCCTCCGAAAGAGGGGGATTTATTTCACAACACGCTACCTCCGTATAGCGCTAAGCTCGGGGGTGGATACATCCCGTGGAGGGTGGCGTGCATGAGGGGCGCTTACAACTCCACGACATACGAGGAGGAATGAGCATGACCCAGCCAGTAAAAGTAACCGTCACCGGCGCCGCCGGAAATATCGCCTACTCCCTGCTGTGGAGGATTGCCGCAGGCGACGTATTTGGCAAGGGCACCCCGGTAGACCTTGCCCTGTTGGAAATCCCAGCGGTAGTAGAAAAGGCCGAGGGCGTGGCCATGGAGCTGCGCGATTCCGCCCTGCCGCTGGTTAACTCGATTACGGTGACAGATGACCTCAAGGTCGCCTTCGAGGATGCCTCCGCCGCATTCCTCGTCGGCTCCCGCCCGCGCAGCAAGGGCATGGAGCGCGCTGACCTGCTCGAGGCCAATGGCGCCATCTTTACTGAGCAGGGCAAGGCCATCAATGACTATGCGGCGCGCGATGTCCGCGTGCTGGTGGTGGGCAACCCAGCCAATACCAACGCGCTGATTGCCGCGCATAGCGCGCCGGATCTGGATAACTCCCAGTTCAACGCACTCATGCGCCTAGACCACAACCGCACCTTGGGCCAGTTGGCGGCCCAGACGGGCAAGGCCACCAAGGACTTTTCCAAGATTGCGGTCTGGGGCAACCACTCCGCCACCCAGTTCCCGGATATCGCCTTCTCAAACGCGGAGGTAGATGAGCAGTGGTACCGCGAGGAGATGATCCCCAAGGTGGCCAAGCGCGGCGCGGAGATCATCGAGGTGCGCGGCAGCTCGTCCGCGGCGTCGGCTGCATCTGCGGCCGTGGACCACATGCACGATTGGGTCCACGGCACCGAGGATTGGCGCACCGCCGCCGTGCCTTCGGATGGCTCCTACGGTGTCGATGAGGGCCTCATCTGCGGCTTTCCCACCATCTGCCGCGACGGCAAGTGGGAAATCGTCCAAGGCCTGGAGCTCAGCGATTTCCAGAAGGAGCGCATCGAGGCCTCCGTGCAGGAGCTGCGTGAGGAGCGCGAGGCCGTAGCCCACCTGCTGAAAGGTTAAGCCTTCAGCACCAAGTTATCGATGAGCCGCACCGGCCCCACATGCGCTGCTACCAGCGCCAAGGCGGGCCGGTGTTGTGCATCTACGGGTTCGAGCGTGGCCGGGTCCACCACGGTGAGGTAATCCACCGTCACGCCGGGGGAGGAAGCGAGCTGGGCCTCAGCTTCTTCACGTGAGGCGCCATCCTGCAGCGCGAAGAGTGCCTGGGATAAGGCGACCGCCTGCTCACGCTCGGCGGCACTGAGGCGCGCATTGCGGCTGGACTCGGCCACGCCGTCCGTTGCGCGCACGATGGGCACGCTGATGATGTCCAGCGGCAGGTCGAGGTCCGCCACCAGGCGGCGGATGATCGCTACTTGCTGCGCATCCTTTTGCCCAAAATAAGCGCGGTCTGGTGTGACAAGGTGAAACAGCTTGCTCACCACGGTGGCCACGCCGTCAAAGTGGCCGGGGCGCGAGGCACCTTCCAAGACCGAGCCCATCTCACCCGTGCGCACCCACACCCGCGGGGTGCCACCCGGGTACATTTCCTCCACGCTGGGGGCGAAGACCGCATCGACTCCCAACGAGTCCAGCAGTGCGGCATCCGCGTCGAGGGTGCGCGGGTAGGCGCGGTAGTCTTCGCAGTCGCCCAGGTCCGTGAACTGGAGGGGATTGACAAAGACCGAGCACACCACGGTGTCGTTGTCTTCGCGGGCGCGGCGAATGAGGGAAGCGTGGCCGTCGTGAAGCGCGCCCATCGTGGGCACCAAACCCACGGAACCGGACGCTGCCGCGCGGAAGGCACGGAGTTCGGATTTAGTTGTGAGGATCTGCATGGCTTAAGACCTTAGTCCTCGAAAGACTCCTCGGCGTTGGGGAAGGAACGTTCACCCACATCTGCGACATAGTCCTTCGCTCCTTCCAGCAGCGCGCCGCGCAGATTCGCGTAGCGGCGCACAAAACGCGGCGCCTTGGGACCTCCCAGGCCGAAGGCATCGGTCCACACCAGAATCTGACCGTCGGTCTGCGCGCCGGCGCCGATGCCGATGGTGGGGATGGGCAGCTCCTTGGTCACCTGCTCAGCAAGGGCTGCCGGGACCATCTCCAGCACCACGGCGAAGGCGCCGGCCTCGGCGAGGGCGCGGGCGTCGTCGTGAAGCTTCTCCGCACCGGCACCCCGGCCTTGGACCACGAAGCCGCCCAAGGCGTGGACCTGCTGGGGTGTAAAGCCAATGTGGGCGCAGACCGGGATGCCGGCGGCGACAAGCGCGGCAACAATGGGAGCGCGCTCCGCACCGCCCTCCAGCTTCACGGCCTGCGCGCCGGTTTCCTTCATGACGCGCACCGCGGTCTCCAGCGCCTGGGAGGGGCCGTCCTCATAGGAGCCGAAGGGAAGGTCCACCACCACGAAGGCGCGGGAGGTCGAAGCAACCACCGCGCGGGCCAGCGGGATCATCTCATCGAGGGTGAGCGAGAGCGTGGTTTCGCGGCCCAGCACCACGTTGGCCAGGGAATCGCCGACGAGCAGGAGATCGACCCCGGCTTCATCGAAGATTTCGGCGGTCAAGCAGTCGTAGCTCGTCAGGCACGCGAAGGCCTGAGAGTTGTCTTTGGCTTGGGTGAAGTAACGGGTGCGGAGGCGGGCGCGGTGGCCAGGGTTGTGAGACATGCCCTTACTCTAGACAGGCCGGTGGTGCCAGTTGACGCACAGGGTAGAGTTGGCCAGGTGACTGATCAGAATAAAGAGCAACTCGTTGGCACCAACCGCGCGGACCAGCTTCCCAAGTCCTGGGAGCCGCAGGCAGTAGAAAAAGACCTCTACGAAGGCTGGGTAAGCGCCGGTTACTTCACCCCGGATGCATCCTCGGAGGCGGAGCCTTATTCCATCGTGCTGCCGCCGCCGAACGTCACCGGCCAGCTGCACATGGGCCACGCCTTGGACCACACTCTGATCGACTCCATCATTCGCCGCAAGCGCATGCAGGGCTATGCCACCCTGTGGCTGCCGGGCGCTGACCACGCAGGCATCGCCACCCAGACCAAGGTGGAGGCCCGTCTGCGTGAGCAGGAGGGAAAGAAACGCTGGGACTATGAGCGCGAGGAATTCATCAACAAGGTCTGGGAATGGAAGGAAGAATTCGGTGGCACCATCCAGAACCAGATGCGCGCCATCGGTGACTCCGTGGACTGGACCCGCGAGCGCTTTACCCTGGATGAGGGCCTGTCGCGTGCGGTACAGACCATCTTTAAGAACCTCTACGATGAGGGCATGATTTACCGGGCCAACCGCCTGGTCAACTGGTCACCGGTGCTAGAGACCGCCGTTTCTGATATCGAGGTCGTCTACAAGGACGTCGAGGGCGAGCTGGTCTCCATCCGCTATGGCTCGCTGAACGACGATGAGCCGCACCTCATTGTTGCCACTACGCGTGTGGAAACCATGCTTGGCGATGTCGCCATTGCCGTCCACCCCGACGATGAGCGCTACGCCCACCTCGTGGGCCAAGAATTGGATCACCCCTTCCGCGATGACCTGAAGCTGAAGATCATCGCCGATGATTACGTGGACATGGATTTTGGTACCGGTGCGGTAAAGATCACCCCGGCCCACGATCCAAATGACTACGCCATGGGCACCCGCCATAACTTGGATATGCCGACGGTGATGGATACCACCGGCCACATCGCGCATACCGGCACCCGGTTTGATGGCATGACGCGCGAAGATGCGCGCGTGGAAATTAGGGAGGCGCTGCGGGAGCAGGGGCGCATCCTCAAAGAAATCCGCCCCTATGTTCACTCCGTGGGCCACTCGGAGCGCTCCGGCGAGCCCATCGAGCCGCGCCTATCGCTGCAGTGGTTCGTCGATGTCGCGCAGATGGCGAAGGCTTCCGGTGACGCCGTGCGTGAGGGCGATACCGTCTTGCACCCGCAGTCGCTGGAACCGCGCTATTTTGAGTGGGTCGATGACATGCACGATTGGTGCATCTCCCGCCAGCTGTGGTGGGGCCACCGCATCCCCATTTGGTACGGCCCGGAGCGCACGAACGAGTCCGGTGAGATCGAGCGTGACATCGTGTGCGTCGGCCCCGATGAGGAGCCGCCGGCAGGATACGAGCAGGATCCGGACGTCCTCGATACCTGGTTCTCTTCGGCGCTGTGGCCATTTTCCACCCTGGGCTGGCCCGATAAGACCCCGGATCTGGAGAAGTTCTATCCCACCAACGTGCTGGTCACAGCCTATGACATCTTGTTCTTCTGGGTCGCGCGCATGATAATGTTCGGCACCTTCGCCGGTACCAAGACCCCAGAGCTTTTGGGTAAGGGCACCGATGGCCGCCCGCAGATTCCTTTCAAAGACCTTTACCTGCACGGCCTTGTGCGCGATGAGCAGGGCCGCAAGATGTCCAAGTCCCTGGGCAATGGCATTGACCCGATGGACTGGGTGCGCGATTACGGCGCCGATGCGCTGCGCTTTACCCTTGCCCGCGGCGCCAACCCGGGCGTGGATTTGCCGCTGGGCTCTGATGCCGCCGCGGCATCGCGCAATTTCGCTACCAAGCTCTTTAATGCCACCAAGTTTGCGCTGATGAACGGCGCCGGCGTGGCACCTTTGCCTAGCCGCACGGAGCTTTCGGATGCCGACCGCTGGATCCTTGACCGCGCCGAAGAGGTGCGCACCCAGGTCGATGCCTACTTGGACGATTATCAATTTGCCAAGGCCAACGAGCTGCTCTACCACTTCACCTGGGATGAGCTCTGTGACTGGTACCTGGAGATTGCCAAGACGCAGATCCCGAGCGATGGCGAAACGGTAGAAGGCCGCAATACCCAGATCGTCTTGGGCCGCGTCATCGACGTGGTGCTGCGCCTATTGCACCCCACCATGCCGTATGTGACCGAGGTGCTGTGGAAGGCATTGACCGGCGGGGAATCCATCGTCATCGCCCCGTGGCCCACAGTGGCCGATACCAACGGCGGCGCCACCAAGGACGCGGTGGCCGCCCGCCGCATCGATGATGCCGATAAGCTCATTACCGAGCTGCGCCGCTTCCGCTCCGATCAGGGCGTTAAGCCTTCGCAAAAGGTGCCGGGCCGCCTCGACTTCGCCGCGGCAGACCTGCAGGGCCAAGAGGAATTGGTCCGCAACCTGGCCAATACCACCGCGCCGGGCGAGGACTTTAACCCCTCGGCCTCCATTGAGGTGCGCCTGTCCCAGGCCACCGTGGAGGTAACGCTGGATACCCACGGCGCGGTCGACGTTGAAGCCGAGCGCAAGCGCCTGGAAAAGGATCTGGCCAAGGCCAATAAGGAACTGGAACAGACCGGCAAGAAGCTGGGCAATGAGAACTTCCTGGCCAAGGCGCCGGAAGAGGTGGTCAATAAGATTCGGGCGCGCCAAGACATCGCACGCGAGGAAGTCGAGCGCATTACCAGCCGTTTGGAGGGCCTTAAGTAGTGACAGATCAGCGCTTCAATCACGACGCCAACGGGAACGGCGAGGTCGCCGGGGGAGAGGACGATTTTGAAATCGTCGATGCCCTCAAGGAAGGCACCGATGGCACCCCGGTGGAGATCACGGAATCGGGCCTGACCCTGAACCTCGGCATGGGCGAAGACGAAGAATATAACGACGCCGCGCCCCAAGAGGTATCCCCGGAGGAGCTGCAGGCGCTCGGTGAGGTGGAAGACGAGCTCAACCAGCGCTGGCCGGAGACTAAGATCGAGCCCACCCTGGAGCGCATCGAGATGCTCATGGATTTGCTCGGTCACCCCGAACAGTCCTTTGATGTCATCCACATTGCGGGCACCAATGGTAAGTCTTCTACCGCGCGCATGGTCGATTCGCTGCTGCGTTCCTTCCACCGCCGCGTGGGCCTGGTCACCAGCCCGCACCTGCAGCGGGTCACCGAGCGCATCGGCATCGATGGCCGGCCCATCCACCCGCGCGACTACGTGCGCCTGTGGCACGAAATCAAGCCGTACGTGGAGATGGTGGATGCGCGCTCTGAGGTCCCCATGTCCAAGTTCGAGGTCTTGGTGGGCCTATCCTATGCAGCGTTTGCCGATGCCCCCGTTGACGTCGCCGTCGTCGAGGTCGGCCTCGGTGGGACGTGGGATGCCACGAACGTGGTCAATGCGGACGTTTCCGTGATTACCCCGGTGGGCCTAGACCACACGGATTACCTGGGCAGCGATATTCGGGAGATTGCGGGGGAGAAGGCGGGTATCATCAAGCGCCGCGCCGATGCCGAAGACCCGCTGACCCCGAATGAAAACATCGCCATTATTGCCGAGCAAGACCCTGAGGCCATGCAGGTCATCCTGCAGCGCGCGGTGGATATGGATGCCGGCGTGGCCCGCTCCGGAGCGGAATTCGCGGCCTTAGAATCCCGCATTGCGGTCGGTGGCCAGCAGGTTAATATCCAGGGCCTCGGCGGCATGTACGAGGATATTTTCTTGCCGTTGCACGGCGAGCACCAGGCCAAGAATGCGGCCGTTGCCCTTGCAGCGGTCGAAGCCTTCTTCGGTGCCTCTTCCGGGCATCCTCTGGATATTGCCTCCGTGCGCAACGGTTTTGCCAAGACGATTTCGCCCGGCCGCCTCGAGCGAGTGCGCACCTCGCCCACGACGTTTATCGATGCCGCCCACAATCCCCACGGCGCCAAGGCGCTTGGCGCGGCGCTCGACCGCGATTTCGATTTTGCGCGGCTCATCGGCGTGCTCTCCATCTTTGGCGATAAGGATGCCCAAGGCATCCTCGCCGCGCTGGAGCCGTACTTGAGCGAGGTGGTAATCTCCCAGAACTCCTCGCCGCGCGCGATCGATGCCTATGAATTGGCGGAAACGGCCCGCGATATTTATGGCGAAGAGCGCGTCTATGTGGCCGATGATCTGCCCGGTGCCTACGCGCAAGCCGTGGAGCTGGCGGAGGAATCTGAGGTGCAATCCGGCTCCGGTATTGTCATTACCGGTTCGGTGGTTACCGCCGGCGAAGCCCGCGCTATGTTTGGAAAGGAGCCCGCATGACCAGCCCCAATCCTAGGTCCCGCCTGCCTCGTCAGCCGCGCCGCGGCGACGACATAGCGGACAATGAAATCGGCCCATTGGGCCTAGGGCAGGATCCCGTTAAGGATCCGCTCAAGAGCTTTAATGGCATGGTCATCGCCAGCTCGCTCATCATGGAGTCGATCACGCTCGTTTTGGCGCTGCCGCTGTTGTACAAGCTGTATGACGGTACGCTGTGGACGCCGTTTAACTACGGCGTAGTCATAGGTGCCCTGATATTCCACTTGGGCATGATCGCGTTTATGAATAAGAAGTGGGCGCTGACCGTCATCGTGTGGGCGCAGCTATTGGGCCTTATCCTGGGTTTTATGGCGCACTGGTCCATCGCCGCGATCTTCATCATCTTTGGCATGGAGTGGCTCCTTGCGGCGTATTTGCGCAGTAACTTAATCGCCCGCATGAAGCGCGGTTACTTAACTACCCAGCACCTCAACCAGAAGTAGTGGCCATGCGCACCGTCTATCTCGTCCTCGCGGCCCTAGCCTGCATTGCCGCGGTCGCTGCCCGCGCGGCCACGGGCGCGCCGTGGCTGCCGCTGGTAGCACTCATCATTGCCGCCGTATTTTTGGCCCTTGCCCTGCGCGCTAATTTTCAGCGGGCAGAAGAAGCCACCCTTGATGATTTGGATAAAGAGCAGCGAGCAGAGATTAAGCGTTTGCTGGGCAACGGCCAGTTTGGCACGGCGGTTAACCAAGTGCGCCTGTGGTTTCGGGGTACCTCCCACGAGCGCGCGACGGAGATAGTCCAGCAGCTTACTTAATGCTTATTAAATGCCGCCCACTACGCTGCCCCCGCTTATGGCCCTCGGTCGTGGACGAGTTGTGGGTATTCGGTACAGTATGGGGCATGACTGAACGTACATTGATCCTCATTAAGCCGGACGGCGTAAAGAACGGCCACGTGGGCGAGATCATCGCCCGCATCGAGCGCAAGGGCCTCAAGCTGGCTGAGTTGGACCTGCGCGTGGCTGACCGCGAGACCGCAGAAAAGCACTACGAAGAGCACAAGGACAAGCCATTCTTTGGCGAGCTCGTGGACTTCATCACCTCCGCACCGCTGATTGCCGGCGTTGTTGAAGGCGAGCGCGCCATCGAGGCATGGCGCCAGCTGGCCGGCGGCACCGACCCAGTCTCCAAGGCCGCACCCGGTTCCATCCGCGGTGACTTCGCACTCAGCGTGGGCGAGAACATCGTGCACGGCTCCGACTCCCCAGAGTCCGCTGAGCGCGAGATTGGAATTTGGTTCCCCAACCTCTAAGCACTGAATCTACCTAGATTTCAAGGAGACCCGAGCGTTAAGCTCGGGCCTTTTCCTTTAAGAGGGGGTTTATTGCGGGGCGAAATACTTTGATTGGCTCACAGTGTTGCAAACATATAAGGCCAAGATTTCATTGTTAGTGGCTGTTTAGTCGAAAGAGAGTAGTTCGCGCAGTGCAGTGAAAGCTTGTTTTTGCACTTCATGGGTGACGGTGCGGCCAGTCTGTCGTTTGGCTAAGAGGTCAGCATCCCGCATTTTTGCAAGATGGTGAGACACCGTCGGCTGACTCAGACCGGATAATGCGGTCAGTTCTGAGACGCTCATCGGGCCGCAGCCTTCATCGCACAAAATGGACAAAAGGCGAAGGCGCGCGGGATCTGCAAGTACCTTGAACTGCTGGGCAAAGTGCACGGCATTGTCTTGATCTAGGGGGCCGTTGCTAAGCGAACAGCATTCGTTGATGTAGGGATTTTTGGTCATGCCGTGCGAAGAAACCATGCATTCAGTATATGGGCGTTTTCCCACCCATTCATATTGACAGGTATCGATATGAATGGGTACAGTGCAGCACGGTACGGTGCGACTTGGGTCAATGAAGGAGACAGGTATGGCTACCTCACAGCAGCCGCGATTGGCTTTTCTCGATCGCTTTCTTCCCGTGTGGATCATCATCGCTATGGTCCTTGGCCTGCTTATAGGTCATTTTCTTCCAGGAATTGGAAAAGCGCTCTCAGCTTTAGAAGTTGGGGGTATTTCCCTTCCAATTGCTTTAGGGCTGTTGGTGATGATGTATCCACCGCTTGCTAAAGTGCGCTATGAAAAGACCCGGGAGATTGCCACTGACAGACGGCTGATGACCGTGTCAATCGTTTTGAATTGGCTTGTGGGGCCAGCATTCATGTTCGCACTGGCCTGGCTATTCTTGGCGGATCAACCCGAGCTGCGCACGGGTCTTATCATTGTCGGCCTTGCCCGCTGCATCGCCATGGTCTTGGTGTGGTCAGACCTATCCTGCGGTGACCGAGAAGCCACGGCAGTATTAGTAGCAATCAACTCCGTCTTCCAAGTTGCGATGTTCGGTGTCCTGGGTTGGTTCTACCTGCAGATACTGCCGGGATGGCTGGGTCTTGATACCACCTCTGTCGAATTCTCTTTCTGGTCCATTGTTACTTCAGTGCTCGTATTCTTAGGCATCCCGCTTTTGCTCGGGGTTATCTCCCGAGTATGGGCAGAGAAAACTAAAGGGCGTGAGTGGTTCGAAAACCGTTACCTTCCTGCGGTGTCTCCTTTGGCAATGATCGGTTTGCTGTATACAATCGTCTTACTGTTCTCCCTGCAAGGAGAACAGCTAGTGGAGCAGCCGGTAGCAGTGGTTAGGGTAGCGGTGCCTCTGATGTTGTACTTTGTCGGGATGTTCTTTCTGGCTTTGGGCGTAGCTAAAGTTGCCGGAATGAATTATGCACAGTCTGCCTCAGTGGCCTTTACCGCAGCGGGAAATAATTTTGAGTTAGCCATCGCGGTGTCCATCGGTACCTTTGGTGCCACCTCTGCTCAAGCGTTAGCCGGTACCATTGGGCCTCTTGTTGAAATTCCGGTTTTGGTTGGTTTGGTATACGTAATGCTCTGGATTGGTCCTAAGTTATTTCCAGGAGACCCGAGTCTGCCGAATTAGCGTCTGCCAAGTTGATACAGGCACCGCACTCCAGTAGGGGTGAGGGTGATGCGCCAGCTTTCTACTTTGGAGCGCAGTCCAATATCTTCTACCTTCACGAGCCCATGCTTTTTTAGTTCCTGAAGAGCATCCGGCAGGGTATCTAGTTCCACCTGCATCAGGCGGGACAAGGCCTTGGTGGTGGTCGTATTGCCCTGGACGGCCCCGGCGGTGACGAGGGCGGTGAGGATATTTAGGTGGGCATCGGCAAGCTGCATGGCATGATCTGTGACCCCTTCTAAGGGATCTTCAGCCACGATGCGCTGCATGCGGCGGCGGCCAATGCGAAAGGACTGGGAAAGCATGGCCCACAAACCCAGCGGGAGTGCGAACGCCGACACCGCTCCGGTTAAGATGCCTTCCACGGGCGGGGCCAGCGAGATGTTTGGCAACCAGCCAGCCGCGGACAGCGGGGCCATGGCCAGCGGTAGAGCAAGTGGTATCACTGGCGCCCAATAAGCAATGGCGGGGTAATCGCCCTCGAGGTAGACATCCTGGCTAGCCCCAATAGAGCGGGGATAATGGCGGATGAGGTGCACCAATCCAATGACCGCGAAGACCGCAAAAACGCCGGCGCCCATCAGCATGTAGCTGGCCTCCGTTTGGGCAAACCCGAGGGCAAAACCGGCCGGAACGCCGAATAAGCACGCCTCTTTCGGCGTAATCTCATTACGCTGCCGGTACTGCGATAATGTTCGGGCGGGACGTGGTGCCAGTTCTGCCATAAGTTCAAACGTATCATCGCCCACAGCCTGCTCGCCCCGCCAAGATTCTGTGACACAATGGAACTCACGCGCAGCGCGCGCATAATTTCATAACCCACAAGCTTTAACGCAGTGCGTTTTCGTTGCTATTCGTGCGGCAGCGGCGCGGTCCTTTTTGGGCTGTGCCTGCGCCCGAATAGCCGGCGCACCATACAATCGAAGTACAGGAGTAAGCCCAACTAATGGCGGCACAGAACTCTCAAGAAACAACTGAAAACCTCCAGGCAGCCGCGGCTTTGGCCCAGCGGATAGACCCGAGCGAGCTCAAAGATAAAACCCGCGTGTATGCCTTGGCCCAAAAGCTCGGCCTATCCTCGCGCCAGCTGGTGGCCCAGCTCAAGGACATGGGCCTGAACAAGACCGCGCAGAGCTCCATTACCCGCGCAGAAGCAGGCGACCTCTTCGCTGCTCTAGCCCGCCATGCAGGGGGCGCGGATGCGGAGCAGCCTGCAACCGTGGACGAGAGCCCAGCGGAAGCAAAGCCCGAGGGCAAGGCCAAGACCACCAAGCGCGCTCGGCGCACCCGCAAAGCCACGAAGAAGTCTGCGCCTGCGGCAAAGAAAGGGCCAGTACAAGCTGATGATGGGGAAGAAGATGGCGCTCCCACTGAAAACACCGCCGCCGATGCGGAAGAAGAAAAGAACCTGCGCTACCGCGTGCGCAAGAACGTGGACAATGAAATCTCCCAGATTGAGGAAAAGGTCGATGCTTCGCTGGTAAAGAGCGCACTGCCGGATCCTGAGCCGTCGAACGCGCCCGCGCGCGCTGAAGATGATGCCGATGCTAATGCCACCGACGCTGCCGCTGCCGGAGCTGGCGAAGCGACTGGGACCGTGGATCCGGCCAAGCTGCATGAGGTGCTGGCAGAGGCCGGCGAGGACTTCGACGATGATTACTATGCCCCGCGCATAGTCCCGCGCGCGGAGACGGACGACGATTCCGCTGCGTATGACTTCGCGCCGCTGTTTATGCCGCCGCAGCAGCAGGACGCCGCCGAGCTTGGTGAGGATGAGGCCGCGGACATGGCGGCGATCGCTGAAGCCGCTGATGCGGCGGAACCTGGCGACGACGCAGAGCCGGACGAGGCCGAGGTAGACAATAAGGCGTCGCGCGGGGGTTCTGACAAGCGTCGCCGCGGCCGCCGTGGTACCTCCCGTGGGCGCGGCGTGCACGAGAACGCCAAGAAGGATGTGGCGGATAAGGAGCCGGAGCTTATCGATGAGCCCAAGGCCATCCGTGGCTCCACCCGCATCGAGGCACAGAAGCGCCGCCGCGCAGAATTGCGCGAGAAGGGCCGCGAGCGCCAGCACATCGTGTCCCAGGCGGAATTTTTGGCGCGGCGCGAGGCCGTGGAACGCACCATGGTGGTGCGCGATAAGCAGCGCGAGGACGGCGCGGGCATCGTCACGCAGGTGGGCGTGCTTGAAGATGACCTCTTGGTCGAGCACTTCGTTACCACCGAGGCCCAAGCCTCCCTCATTGGCAATATTTACTTAGGCCGCGTGCAAAACGTCTTGCCGTCCATGGAGGCGGCATTCGTGGACATCGGCCAGGGCCGCAACGGTGTGCTTTATGCCGGCGAGATTGACTGGCGCAAGACCAAATTGCACGGGCGTTCCCGCAAGGTTGAAAATACCCTGAAATCCGGCGACCAAATCTTGGTGCAGGTGGCAAAGGACCCGATTGGCCACAAGGGTGCGCGCCTGACCACCCGGATTTCCTTGGCCGGGCGCTACCTCGTCTACGTACCAGGCGGCCGCAGTGCTGGAATTTCGCGCAAGCTGCCGGCACCGGAGCGCAAGCGCTTAAAGGACATCTTGGGCCGCGTGGTGCCAGGCGATGGCGGCGCCATCATCCGTACCGCTGCCGAAAACGTTCCCGAGGAGGCCATTGCAGCAGATGTGCAGCGCCTGCATAACCGGTGGGAAGATATTTCCACCCAAGCTAAGAAGGAAAAATCCTCCAAGGGTGCTAAGCCGGTCACGCTCTATGAAGAGCCGAATATGCTCATCAAGGTCGTCCGGGATCTCTTCAACGAAGACTTCCATCGCCTGATCGTGGACGGGAAGCGTTCCTTTAATACGGTCAATGCCTACGTGGAATCCATGGCCCCGGACCTTGCAGACCGCGTGGTGCGCTATAAGCCCAAGGACCACGGCGGCCAGGATGCCTTTGCCGCCTACCGCATTGATGAGCAGCTGCATAAGGCGCTCTCGCGCAAGGTATGGCTGCCATCTGGCGGCACCTTGGTCATCGATCGTACCGAGGCCATGACCGTCATCGATGTCAACACCGGCAAGTTCACCGGCTCCGGCGGCAACCTGGAAGAGACCGTGACCCGCAATAACCTGGAGGCGGCCGAAGAAATCGTGCGCCAGATGCGCCTGCGCGATCTGGGCGGCATGATCGTGGTGGACTTTATTGACATGGTCTTGCCGGAAAACCAGGACCTGGTTTTGCGCCGCCTGAAGGAGGCCCTGGGTCGCGACCGCACGCGCCACCAGGTATCCGAGGTTACCTCCCTGGGCTTGGTGCAAATGACGCGCAAGCGCTTGGGCACTGGCTTGGTAGAGACCTTTTCTACCGAGTGTGAGCACTGCCATGGCCGCGGCATCATCATCCACGAGTACCCGGTCGATGAAGCTGAAGACAACCACTCCGGCCAGCATTCGCACGGTTCCTCCAAGTCGCACAAGAAGCCAGACCACGATCCCCAGCAGCACCCGGCTGCCGTGGCCATGCACGAGCATGACGATGAAGACGAGCGCGCGGAGAAGAAGGGCCAGAAGCACCACAAGGGGCATAAGGCCGCTAACCAGCCGCAGAAGTACCAAAAGACCAACGCTCCCCTCTACAGCAGCGAGGACGAGCAGTCACCGTCGCTGGAGGAGCTCGTGGCCAATGTCGTCGTAGACGATGAGACCGCCGACTCCACACAGAAGGCCCCACAGAAGCGAGCCGACAACGCCCGCGGACACCGTGACGAGCGCAGCCGTGGCCGCAGCGAAGACAAGCAGAAGAAGCGCCGCCGAGTGCAGAAGAAGTCCGAGGTCTCTGAAATCGAGGCCATCGCCTATGCTGCGGCAGAAAACGCCGCCGAAAGCGATGAGGTACAGGAATTTAATTCCTATGTGCCCGATGGCCAAGAATCACCGGCGAAGGAGAAGAAGCGCACCCAGCGGGGCAAGAAGCCGCGCCGGGCAACGCGGACCTCGCCAGCTTCCCGCCGCGTGCAGGAGCAGCAGAAACAGCGCCAGCAGGCGGCTGAAGAGAAGAAGGCGGTAGCTACCGATGCCCCGGAGAAGACCTACGAGGAGGCAGTAGCCGAGTTTGAGGCTTCTCCGCGCCGGAAGCGGCGCACGCGCGGAAATTCGCGTTCCGATAATCGCCCGCGCCCAGAGGCTTTTGCCCAGCCACAAAAAGAGGAATCCACGGGTTCCGCCGAGAAGTCACGCGGTGACGGTGCGGCACAGCAGGACGCCGAGCAGCAAAAGCCTCGCAGCAAGTCACGCGGGCGTGGTCGGCGTCGCAGCGTTCGCACCCAGCCAAATTCCCGCCGGGCAAATGTGCGGGCCTCGCACCGGGCAAACGCGCAGGATGTAAAGCAGGACGACAAGCGCGGGGACACCTCGCGAACTGCGGAGCAGCGTCACGAGAATATCAGTGGCGGGAAGAATAAATCCTCGGTACAGGGAGGCCGTCGCGGCAAGCGCCGGGTGGTGCGTACGAACCCGAGGGATAAGGCCACCTCGCACAATGCGGGTGGCCCAACGGCTACACCTGTTCAAGGGGAGAAGGATTCCCAGAAGGCTAGTGCTCCGCAGACTGAAACCAAGGTCATTCGCCGCGGGAAGAAGCGCGCGGTGAAAAAGACCGGGGCGCCGGCAGCGGCCGCGCGGCAGGAACGTACTGGGGAAAAGGCGTCCACTAACGCGCCGGAGACCCCGCAGACTGGTGCTAAGGACGCGGGCCGGCGGCGGCGCCGCGTAGCACGGCGAGCTACTTCCTAGGGCATCGCCACGCGGGTGCGAAGTGCGTGGTTTGTATTTTGTACCCGCGGCGGGGTAGTCTTTGACAGTCGCTGTTTAGAACTCTCGGCGCTGGATCAGCCCACAATTGCCGCCCGGTGATTGCGGACATGTTCGCGCGGGGTCTGAACGCAATATGTAAGTGTCCATTCGGATAACGGCCTGGATGCCGTGTCCGAGCGAGTTTAGATAAGGGGTAACCCTCTATGTACGCGATCGTCAAGACCGGCGGCAAGCAGTACAAGGTTGCTGAAGGTGACCTCGTCAAGGTCGAGAAGATCGAGGGTGAGCCAGGCTCTGCCGTGGCTCTCACCCCGGTTCTGCTCGTCGATGGCGCCGCTGTGAAGTCCAAGGCTTCCGACTTGGAGAAGGTTTCCGTTGCTGCGGAAGTCGTTGAACAGGGTAAAGGTCCAAAGATTGATATCTTGAAGTACAAGAACAAGACTGGTTACAAGAGGCGTTTGGGTCACCGCCAGCCTCAGACCACCTTGAAGATCACCGGTATCAAGTAAGCCTTAACCGGGCTGCAAATCATCCCCGAAGGAGGGAAACGACATGGCACACAAGAAGGGTGCTTCCAGCTCCAGCAACGGTCGCGATTCCGAGTCCAAGCGCCTCGGCGTCAAGCGCTTCGGTGGTCAGCAGGTTAACGCCGGCGAGATCATCGTGCGTCAGCGCGGCACCAAGTTCCACCCAGGTGAGAACGTTGGTCGCGGCGGCGATGACACCTTGTTCGCACTTGCTGCTGGCTCCGTGAAGTTCGGCATCAAGCGCGGCCGTCGGATGGTCAACATCATCCCGGCTGAAGAGGTTGCTGCAGAAGCTACTGCTTAAGCACGACCGCAGCAGTCAATCCTCGGGCAGCTTTCACTACGGGTGAGGGCAGCTCGAGGATTTTCTCGTTTTACCTCCCACTGTGCTGGCAGGGCATGGGTTGGAGTCCGAGCTTGGCTACGCATTACACTGGCTAAGACAATAGATTTAAATAAGAAGGGTGTGGCACATCATGGCACGATTTATTGACCGCGTCGTCTTGCACTTGCAGGCTGGCGACGGTGGGCATGGCTGTGTGTCTGTCCACCGCGAGAAATTCAAGCCATTGGGCGGACCGGATGGCGGCAATGGCGGCCACGGTGGCGACATTGTTTTGGAGGTCTCAGAGCAGATCCATACCTTGATGGACTTCCACTACCGCCCGCATATTAAGGCCGAGCGCGGTGGTAACGGTGCCGGCGATATGCGCAATGGCGCGCGCGGTGAGGACCTGATTCTGGAGGTTCCCGCAGGTACGGTTGTGCGCACGGAAAAGGGTGAGACCTTGGCGGATCTTACTGTGCCGGGCACGCGTTTCGTCGCGGCCGAGGGCGGTTTTGGCGGCTTGGGCAACGCGGCGTTGGCGTCTAAGAACCGCAAGGCACCGGGCTTTGCGCTGCAGGGCGAGCCGGGCCAAGCTCATGATTTGGTGCTCGAGCTGAAATCCATGGCGGATGTGGGGCTTGTGGGATTTCCTTCGGCGGGCAAGTCCTCGTTGATCTCTGTGCTGTCTGCAGCCAAGCCGAAGATTGGTGACTACCCGTTTACCACCCTGCAGCCCAACTTGGGTGTGGTGGATATGGGCGATAGCTCCTTTACCATTGCAGATGTCCCTGGTCTTATCCCTGGCGCCGCCGATGGCAAAGGCTTGGGGCTAGACTTCTTGCGCCACATCGAGCGCACGGCCGTGCTGGCCCACGTCGTTGATACCGCATCCATCGAGCCGGGCCGCGACCCGGAATCCGATATTGAGGCGCTGGAAAATGAGCTGGCCAAATACCAGGAAGCGCTAGAAAGCGATACCGGCTTGGGTGACCTGCGCGAGCGCCCGCGCGTTATCATTTTGAATAAGGCCGATGTGCCGGAAGCAGAAGAGCTTGCGGAGTTCGTCAAGGATGACCTGAAGGAAAAGTTTGGCTGGCCGGTGTTTATCATTTCTGCGGCAGCGCGTAAGGGTTTGGACCCGCTGAAATTCAAGCTCATGGAAATGGTCACCGAGCACCACAAGGCACAGCCTAAGCCGAAGCGGGATCCTTCCCATACCGTTATTCACCCCAAGGCCCAAGCGCATAAGAAAAACACCGGCAGCTTCGCAGACTTTAGCGTGCGACCAGACCCAGAAGTGCAGGGCGGATTCATCGTGGAAGGCGAAAAGATCGAGCGCTGGATCACCCAGACCGACTTTGAAAACGATGAGGCCGTGGGCTACTTGGCGGACCGCCTGGCCAAGGCCGGCGTGGAAGACGAGCTGCACAAGCAGGGCGCGGTGGAAGGCTGTCCCGTTACCATCGGCGGCATTACCTTCGAATGGGAGCCGATGACCGGCGGCGATCCCACTATGGCCAGCCGCGGTGAGGATGCCCGCCTCAAGGGCACTAAGCGTGTGTCTGCGGCGGAGCGCAAGCGTGCTTCCCAAGCCCGGCGTGGCTTGGTTGATGAGCTCGACTACGGAGACGAGGAAGAGATCACCCGCGAAGGCGCTAACCGTGACCGGTGGCAGGGTTAGTCGTTAACTTCCAGTGAAGGGAAGTGGGGGCAATTCCACCGGATGATTGCCCCCAGTTCAGACGCATTATGCTGCGCACATGGGGGAAATGTGCCCCAATGAAGGGGGCGGGCGGCCTAAGCTTTGTACACTATTGAGTTATGTCTGCTGATCAACAGAAAGAGCCCATTCTTCCGCTCCCCGTAGAGCCGTTTGATGGCCCTACCGCTGATACTCCGTTCCCCGAAGCCCTTGATGAAAACCCGATAGCCTCTGGGTTTGAATCCGAATTGCGCAACTCTATCGCTGAAGCCAAGCGCGTCGTTGTAAAAATTGGTTCCTCGTCGCTGACGGATGAGAATTTCCGCGTGGCGCAGGAAAAGATCGACCACATCGTTGATGCTGTCCACGCACGCATGGGACGCTCCGATGTCATCATCGTTTCCTCCGGTGCGGTTGCTGCCGGTATGGGCCCGCTCGGCCTGCACCAGCGCCCCACCGACCTGGCTACGAAGCAGGCCTCGGCGTCTGTGGGCCAGGTTCACCTAGCCTATGAGTGGGGCCGTTCCTTTGCGCGTTACCAGCGCACCATCGGTCAGGTGCTGCTTACGGCGTCCGATGCCGGGCACCGCGATCGCGCCCGCAACGCGCAGCGCACCATTGACCGCCTGCGCCAGCTGCGCACCATTCCCATCGTGAACGAAAACGACGCCGTTGCTACCTCGGAGATGCACTTTGGCGATAACGACCGCCTGTCGGCCTTGGTCGCCAATTTGGTGGGCGCAGACGCGCTCTTCCTGTTCTCTGACGTTGATGGCCTCTATGACAAGAACCCGGCCGAGCCGGATGCGAAGTTCATCGACGAGGTGCGCACCGGTAAGGACCTCAAGGGTGTTGTTGCAGGCGATGGCGGCAAGGTCGGCACCGGCGGTATGGCCACGAAGGTCTCGGCCGCCCGCCTGGCCACCCGCGGCGGCATTCCAGTGCTGTTGACCTCCACCGATAATATTGGCCCCGCGCTTTCCGATGCCTCCGTGGGCACCGTATTCCACACCCGCGAGGAACGCCAGCTTTCGGCCTGGAAGTTCTGGGCACTCTACTGCGCCGATACCGGCGGAGCCGTGCGCCTGGATGAGGGTGCGAAGGAAGCCGTGACCAAGGGCGGTACCTCCTTGCTTGCCGTGGGTATTACCGATGTCCGCGGTGAATTCAACAAGGGCGAGATCATCGATATCTTGGGCCCGAAGGGCGAGGTTATCGGCCGCGGTGAGGTCCGCTTCGATTCCGAGGAATTGAACGCGATCAAGGGCATGCAGATGAGCGAGCTGCCAGAAGATAAGCGCCGCTCCGTCGTGCACGCGGATTACCTTTCCAACTTCGCCTCGCGCATCTAGCCGCGTGCCGTACGCTGGTCCCATGAAGTATTTTATGGGACCAGAAACCTGGCAGCCGATGGTCGATGACTTAAGCGCTGCCGGCCACGAACGCGTAGAAAACCTCGAAGACGCAGAGGTCTATGTCAATAACACACCCAGCCCGCGCCGCATCCCAGAGATGCCGGACAATATTCGCTGGGTGCAGCATTGTTTTACCGGTGTAAACCAACTCATTGATGCTGGATTGATTACCTCTGAGGGATTGCCGTGGTGCAATTCCGCCGGTGCCTTTGCCAAGCCGGTGGCCGAATGCGCCTTGGGCCTCCTGCTCTCCCAGGCCCACCAGCACAAGGCCTTTACACAGGCCGGCACCTGGTCGGTGGCTAAGGAACTGGATGAGGCGCAGGAGTGGATCTATGACCAGCAGGGGCCGAAGAAGGTAGCGATTTTGGGTGCTGGGGGCATCGGAAAGCAACTCATTGCCCTGCTCAAGCCCTTCGGGGTCCACATCACCGCCGTGAATCGCTCTGGGCGCCCCGTGGAGGGCGCCGATGAGGTGGTGGCCATGGCTGATGCCGCGCACGTGTGGGGCGAGGCCGATGTTATTTTCTGCATCCTGCCCGCCACGCAGGAAACGGAGGGGCTAATCGATGCCGCGAAGTTCCGCGCCATGAAACCGTCCGCGCTGTTTATCAACGTCGGGCGCGGCAGCACCGTGGTTACCGATGATCTGGTGGATGCCCTGCGCGAGGGCGAAATTGCAGGCGCTGGCTTGGAAGTCGTGGACCCAGAGCCGCTTCCTGATGGCCACCCGCTGCTCTCCCTGCCCAATTGCACCATGACCCCGCACATCGGGGCGACAAAGCACGTGGCGCAGTACCACATGGGCGATATTTTCAATGCGAATGCCGCCGCGTGGGAGAAGGGAGAGTCCATGCCCACCCAGGTAGATCCGGAGGCGGGATACTAGAAAAATCAAAAGCCACGGACAGCGAAGGCTGAGTGCGTCGTGTGTGTACCGAAGAAAGGACGTACCGCCCACTGTCCGTGGCAAGTGAAATTAAAAGTTCAACGTGTTGAACTACTATTAATTTAACACTTATCCCAGGACGACACAAGCACGATTATTAAGATGGTGGACATGCACCTAGAAGAACTCCCTACCCGTAGCCAGGACTACCTCAAGGTTCTGTGGGACTTATCGGAGCACTCCGGGGGTGCCCCAGTGGCGCTGAAGGATGTGGCGGGCCGCCTGGAACAAAAGGTGCCCACTGCCTCCGAGGCGATTAAAAAGCTCGCCGCCCAAGGTCTGGTGGAGCATGAGCGCTATCAGGGCGTCTCATTGAGCCCTGCGGGCCGCGAGCTGGCGATGCAGATGGTGCGCCGCCACCGGCTTTTAGAAACCTTCTTGGTAGAGACCCTGGATTATTCCTGGGACGAGGTGCACGAGGACGCTGACCGCCTCGAGCACGCCTGCTCCGATCGTTTTATTGGCCGCATCGATGCGCTGCTGGGGTCCCCCGACCGCGATCCACACGGCGATCCCATTCCCGATGTCGGCGGTGGCATCGAGGATCTCGGCACGCTCACGCTCGCCAGCGCCCCGCTCGATGCGCCCGTGACCGTGGAGCGCGTCTGCGATGAGGATCCAGGCCTGTTGCGCTACCTCGACCGCTTTGGTGTGGAGCTGGGCAATAAGCTGCGCGTCAGCGATAGCGTGGCTGGCCTGTTGACGGTGCAGACCGAAAGCGGAGAGATGTCGCTGGCAGAGGTGGCCGCCCGTGAGATCACCGTCCGCCTCGCCTCAACCAATTAACCTGCGACGCACACTGTGCTACTCGCCGCGCTGTTGCGGCGCGGTGCGGCGCCCTGCAGCGCCGCACGCTAGGAAACCGCCTTATAGGCCGCCATGCTGGTGAGGTAAAAGACGCCCGCCACAATGGCGATGGTGCCGCCGGCCGAAAGGCTTAAGTGCGCGGCGATAAATAGCCCGGCGACCGCGATGGTGATGCCAATGATGCCAGCCCCGATAAGCAGCACCTCCGGCCGCGATACCCACGGGCGCAGGCCCGCGGCCGGGGCCACGAGTAGGGCAATGGACAAGATGGTGCCGACGGCGGGGATGACGGCGGCCATCGTCAAGCAGATAAGGCCGAGCGTCAGGGCATCGTAAAGCCCGCTATGCGGGGACGTGCTGGGGTCGAAATAGGCCTGGAAAAGGCGGCGCCGGCAGGCCAATACCGCCAGCAAACAGATAACGACCAGTCCGGCCGCGACGGCGACATCGCGGTGGTTAACCGTAGTAAGCGAGCCCACCAGGAAGCTATCGACGTGCAGCGGCAACGGCTGAAACCAACGCAGCAGCAAAATGCCCAGCGCAAAGCCCAGAGTGAGCGTGGTGCCCGCCGCAGCGGTAGAGGATACGCCATGCACCCTGCCCAGGTAATGCATGAAAATCGCCAGCGGAATGCAGACCGCCACGGAGCCGAGCATGAGCCCATCGCTCAAGTTGGCGCCCAGCGCATTGGCTACGACGACGCCGATAACCGCGCCGGGAAAGGTGCCGTGAGAAAGGCTCTCTGCAAAAAAGACGCGGTTGCCCAGCACCATGAGCGTGCCCACCAGCCCGGAAAGGCAGCCCACCGCGATGGCTTCGAGGAATGGCAATGTTAAGACCCCCATATGCGCCTGCCTAAAAGTGCGAGCGGAACGGTTAGGGACAGCGACAGCGCGACGATGGCCTGCGGGGAAATCTGGTGGGAGGTTACCGAAAGCATGAGCCACAGGCCCACGCATACGGCTAGCACCGCGCCGACCAATGCCCACAGGAGCATCTGCACCGGGGTGCTGGCTAAGACGCGCCCGACCAGGCCTGGTACCACGACGAAACCCAAGACGAGCAACACACCAATGGCGGAGCTCGCGGCGACGACGATTAGGCCCACCGCTACGTTGGCAGTGACATCGATTAGCCCCACGCGGATGCCGGTGGCGCGCGCGGATTCGCGGTCAAAGGCCACGGCTACTTGCGAGCGCCAGGTGGCCAGGATGAGCAGGGCGGCAACCACGCACAAGATGATCGAGGGGATCATGCGGTCAGTGGTGATATCGAGCAAGCGGCCAAACATAAGGGCCTCTAGCTGGCCGGAACGATCCCCTACGGCGAGGCTGATGACCACGCCGATGCCATACATCAAGGTCAGCACCACGGCGGTGCCGGATTCATGATCGTGGCCATCGCTGCCGGAATTAAGGCGCGCCAAAATGAGCACTGCGACGCCAGCAGCTATGGCGGCGCCGGGCAAGATGCCGGGAAAGCCCGCCACGGCCAGGCCAATGACGATGCCCGGGAATACCGAGTGGACCAGCGCCTCGACGCTAAATTCCATGCGGCGCAGGTTGACCACCACGCTGATCACCGCGCCGGTCAGGGCTACGCACAGCAAAAACAGGGCCGCGCGCTGCATAAAGGGAGCAGTAAGCAGAAGCGTCACATGTCCCCCTGAAATACCGACGTGGCCTCCAGGTAGCGCTCGACTGCATCCTCGGTATCAAGGACCTCGCTGTGACCGTCCACGATGAGCATTCCGGCATCGCAGGCGCGCTGCGCCAAAATGGGATCGTGGGTGGAAATGAGCAGGGCAACCCCGCTTTCCTTAAGCTTGGCGATGATCCCTAAAAGCACCTGCCTGCTATCTTGATCCAGGCCATTGAAGGGCTCGTCCATGAGTACGAGGTCTGGGTGTGCGGCGAGCGCGCGGGCGATAAATATGCGTTGGCGCTGCCCGCCCGAGAGCTTGTCCCAGCGCGTCTTCGCCTTTTCCGCCATGCCGACGAGCTCTAGCGCTTGGGTGATCTGCGGGCGCAGGCGGCGCATGCTGCCCATACGCTCCCACCACGAGGCCTTGTTGAGCAAGCCCATTTCCACGACCCGGCAGGCGGTGACGGGGAAGGTGGGATCGCAGGTGTGGTGCTGGGGAACATATCCCAGCGTCGCCGTGCGCTCGTGCTCGCCGCGCAGGGTGGCAAGGCCAGCGATGGCCTTTAAGAGCGTGGACTTACCAGCACCATTAGCCCCCAGCAGCGCGATGGCCTCACCTTCGTGGATGGACAAGGAGACATCGTCCACGATAGTGGTGGTGCCATAGCCGCAGGAGGCGTGGGAAAGCTTTAAAAGCGGTACACTCATTGCGCGTTATCCAGGCCTTCTGGCAGATCGGCCACTTCACCGTCCCAGGCATCTACCAGGGTGGTGACGTTGTGGATGATGGAGCCGATGTAGGTTGCACCGTCGCTATTTGGCACGCCCAAGGAATCGCCGTACAGGGCGTCTTCATCCGTAATGGCCTTGACCCCAGCGGCGCGGGCGATGGCCTCGATGGACTTAGAGTTATTGGAGTTTTCCGCGAAAATAGCCTTGGCGCCGGAATCGCGGACCTCCTTGGCTGCGTCCTCGATGTGCGAGGAAGTAGCGTCCTGCTGGTTATTGAAGTCCGTGAGCGCGGATCCGATGAATTCCACGTCATAGTCGTTGGAGAAGTAGCCGAAGGCATCGTGCGATGAAAAGAGCACGCGTTCCTGCTCAGGGACGGTCTCCAGGGACTCGGTGACCCATTTATCCAGCTCGTCGAGCTGCTTGGTGTACTTTTCGCCGACTTCCTTTACGGATGGCTCCTTATCGGCCAAGGCATCCACGATGTTTTCTACCTGGATCTTGGCGTTCTTGGGGGAGGTCCATACGTGCGGGTCGTGGGTGAATTCTGGTTCCTCGCCGTCCTCACCGGGGAAAGGCCACTCGCGCAGGTCTACCTTGTGCTTGGAATTGTCATCGCCTGCGGTGACAATGGTCTCGCCGTCAAAACCGGAGGACTCCACGGCGTTATCGAGGAAGTGCTCGAGATCGACGCCGTTTTTAAAGAGGAAGTCCGCATCCGCCATGGCACTCATCTGCTGCGGGGTCATCTCGTGCTCGTGCGCGCTGGCATTCGGCGCCAACAGGCAGGTGAGATCGAGGGTGGTATCGCCATCGCCCTCGGTGGTTTCCTTGCCGCTGGAATCCACCTTGTGCAGCGTCATGCCACCCTGGGCAATCTGGGTAAGGTAATCGCAGATCTGCGTGGTGGTGGCAACGGCCTTGATGGTCTGATCGTCGCCCGAACCGGAGCCCGCGTCGGAACCGTTGCCGCCGTCATTCGTGCTGCAGGCGGTGAGGGCGAGCCCGCTCAGAGTCAGCATCAGGCCCAGCTTGGCCACGTTCTTTTTCATAAATGCTCCTTTTTGCAGTGAAACCTATCAAGCAAAGAATAAACATACCCAAGTACCATTTTCAAGGTAATAAACATTAGGGTTTGAATTTGTGAGCTTTACTGCAGTTTCGGGCGAGGGAGGGGGAGGAGATTTCACTGCGTAGCCCGCACAATTGAGGAAAAGTGTGAGGTAAAAGACGGGCGGCTGAAAAACTCGGGCAGGTACGTTACTCTGGTATGACATGAGCAACACTGAACGCGAAGAAGTTCTGTCCAAAGCCCGTGCTGCTAAGGACGTTGCGCCCGTCGTGGCGCAGCTGTCCACGCCGCGCAAGAATGAAATCTTGCAGCGCGCAGCCGAAAATCTTATTGCCCACACCGATGACATCCTTGCTGCCAACCAGCAAGATATTGAGGCAGGCCGCGAGCGCGGCATGTCCGATTCCCTCATTGACCGCCTGACCCTGGACGCTGCCCGCGTCGGGGGCATTGCAGATGGCCTGCGTCAGGTCGCTGGCCTGCAAGACCCAGTAGGCGAGATCCTGCAGGGCCGCACCATGGATAACGGCATCCAGATGAAGCAGGTGCGCGTCCCGCTCGGCGTGATGGGCATGGTCTACGAGGCTCGCCCGAACGTCACCGTGGATGCTTTCGGCCTCGCCCTGAAGTCCGGTAATGTGCCGCTGCTGCGCGGTTCCAAGTCCGCGCGCAACTCCAATACCAAGCTGGTGGAGCTTCTGCAGGACACCCTTGCAGAGTTTGATTTGCCACGCGAGGTAGTCCAGCTACTGCCGTGTGAGACCCACGACTCCGTCCAAGACTTGATTACCGCCCGCGGCCTGGTGGATTTGGTTATCCCCCGCGGCGGCGCCAAGCTCATCGAGGCCGTGGTTACCGGCGCTACTGTTCCGGCCATCGAGACCGGTACCGGCAACTGCCACTTCTACATCGATGCCTCGGCCGATATGGACAAGGCCATCGACATGGTCATCAACGGCAAGACCCGCCGCACCTCGGTCTGCAACTCCACCGAGTGCGTGCTTATTGATGCCGCGCTTGATGATGCCACCAAGCTGCGCATCGTCCGCGCCCTCCAAGATGCAGACGTCACCGTCCATGGTGACGTAGACGAGCTCGAGGGCTTCGGTGCCACGGACGTTGTCCAGGCCACCGAAGAGGACTGGCGCGAAGAGTCGCTGTCCATGGATATCTGCGCCAAGGTGGTGGATGGCGTCGACGCTGCCATCGCGCACATCGCGGAATTTACCACCGGCCACACCGAGGGCATCGCGGCCCAGGATGCGGACGTCTTGGTTAAGTTCGGCAACGAGGTCGATGCCGCGGCCGTCATGCTCAACGCCTCCACTGCCTTTACCGATGGCGAGGTCTATGGCATGGGTGCAGAAATCGGTATTTCCACCCAGAAGCTGCACGCTCGTGGCCCAATGGCCCTGCCGGAGCTGACCTCTTCCAAGTGGGTCCTCCAAGGCACCGGTCACGTGCGCCCATAAGAATATGCGACTTTTCTCTTGCTCTCGCGCCGCCGCTGGTGTCGTCACCATTGCCGCCACGGCGGCGCTTGGCGCGTCTATGCTCGCCCCTATCGCGGCGGCGGGTCAGCCCCACCCACAGGCCGAAACCTGTCCCGATTACGTTTTCCTTGCCGCGCGCGGCTCGGACCAAAACGAGGAACACGGTGAGTACTTCGGCCCGCAGCGCTACTCGGAACAGGGCGCGGAATCCAATGGTTATGAAGGTCCCAACCTCGCAGCGCTCTTCCACCTGGTAGAACAACGTCACCCCGGCACCATGGATAATGCCTACGTGCTGGCGTTGGATGCAGATGCATATCCAGCCTCGATGAACCTGCCGCCGCTGGCCCAAGAAGGCGAAAACCTGGGCCCGCTGCAGCTGATGCGCCGCCTGGGCGGAGTGCTGCTGGAACACCCCTTACACGAGCTGATTTATCAGGTCACCGTTGGCTTTGTGCAGAGCCTGCGCAGCGGCATGAACAACGCGCCGCGCGTGGTGGAGCAGTACGAAGAGGAAACGGGATGCAGCCCGCGCTATATCACCGCTGGGTATTCGCAAGGAGCCATTATCGCCACCAGCGCGGAACGCTACCTCGCGTCCAAGGACAAGCTCGCCGGGGCGATCTACCTGGGCAATCCCTTGCGGCGTCCCGGCGGCATGGCCGGGCCGATTCCGCGATATCTCATTCCTCACAGTGCCGCACTGCCGACCGATCGCCGTATCGACTACTGCCTTGCCGGCGACTTCGTTTGTGATCTCAATCTGCGCAATGCCAAAGACGCCCTAGCCACTAAGGCCGCCCACCACGCCTCGTATTTCCGCGAAAGTGAGGGCGATGCGGCGGTGGAACAGGACAATGCCCGCGTGGCCGATACCGTGGCTGGCTGGCTTAACTCCCCAGCAGGGTAGCGGCTATACTCTCCAGCCATGACCAATTCCCAGCGCATTGGGATCATGGGCGGCACCTTTGATCCAATCCACAATGGCCACTTGGTCGCCGCCAGCGAGGCGGCGCACCGCTTTGCCCTCGATACCGTAGTCTTTGTGCCCACCGGCCAACCGTGGCAGAAGGCCTCCCGCGAGGTCACTGCCGCGGAGCACCGGTATTTGATGACCATGGTGGCAACGGCCTCCAACCCGCGTTTTACCGTCTCCCGCGTGGATATTGACCGCAAGGGCCCTACCTATACCATCGATACCCTGCGCGATCTGCGTGACCTTTTTCCGGGTGGCGAATTTTACTTCATCACCGGTGCGGATTCCCTGCAGTCCATCATGAGCTGGCATAACTGGGAAGAGATGTTGGAAATGGCGCACTTCGTGGGTGTTACGCGCCCAGGCTACGAGCTGAGTACAGACATGCTGCCGGCCGGCTCGCGGGAAGATATCAACCTCATCGATATCCCCGCCATGGCCATTTCTTCCACGGATTGCCGCGAGCGGGCCGCGCAAAACCGGCCGGTGTGGTACCTGGTTCCGGATGGAGTGGTGCAATATATCACCAAAAATAATCTCTACTCGGCGCAGCCGGATAAACCTTTATAGTTCAAGTTTGGGCACAATCGCGCCGAACGTGCAAGAATAGACAGCTAAAAGACACTTCCTCACCAGACGCGAAAAGGGAATTTTTATACATTGTCTATTTCTGATCTCGCCCGCCGCATGGCGGCAACCGCGGCACATGCCGCACAGGACAAGTTAGCTAGCAATATCGCAGCAATCGATGTCTCCGATGTCCTCGCCATCACCGAGGTTTTTGTGCTGGCTTCTGCCGATAATGAGCGCCAGGTCGGCTCCATCGTGGATGAGGTGGAGGACCAAATGACGGCCCAGGGCTTTGAGCCACAGCGCCGCGAGGGCAACCGCGAAAACCGATGGGTGCTGTTGGACTATGGCAATATCGTCATCCACGTGCAGCGCACCGATCAGCGCGAGCACTACGGGCTTGACCGCCTCTACCACGATTGCCCGTTGGTGGACATTGAGGGCATTGAGCCACCCGAGCGCCCTGGCGATTGGACTAATGGCGTTAACCCGCGCACCGTGGATTCCATTGATGAGCTGCCATTGGCGCAAAAGGCCCCTGGCGAGGACGAGGAGCTTTAACCCCACCATGAGCCGCCGCCTGATTCTGATCCGCCACGGACAAACCACCTACAATGCCTCCGGCCGCATGCAGGGCCACTTGGACACTGAGCTTTCCGATGTCGGATATGAACAGGCCCGCGCCGCCGCGCGCCTGCTCCGGGATCAGGACGTGGTAAAAATCGTCGCCTCCGATTTGCAGCGCGCTCGGGAAACCGCGCGGGTAGTGGCAGAATCACTCGGCTTGGACTTTTCTACGGACCCTCGCCTGCGCGAGACCAACCTGGGGCAGTGGCAGGGCAAAAGCTCTGCCGAGGTGGATGCGGAATTTCCCGGCGCCCGCGCCATCTGGCGCCATGACCCTACCTGGGCCCCGCCGGAGGGCGAGTCCCGCGTGGACGTGGCGCGGCGGGCTCGTCCGGTCATCGACGAGCTCATGCAAGAATTTTCTGGCTGGGGTGACGGTGCTGTGCTCATTGTCGCCCACGGTGGCGCAATTTCCGCGCTCACCTGCCACCTGTTGGGCTTGGATCACGGCCAGTACGGCATTTTATCCGGCCTGAAAAATACCCACTGGTCGCAGCTGACCGCCCGCCCGGATTTCAACCCGGAAACCCCCGTAACCTCCCTGGAATTCACGCCAGAGACGGTGGCGAGCGCACAGTGGTACTTCGACGGCTGGAATATGGGTGGCGAGGTCACCGGTGATGGAGGGGCAGATACATAGTGACCGTTCGCGTCATTACTGACTCCGCGGCCAGCCTGCCCCCAGAGATCGCTGAAGAACTCGATATCACCGTCATTGACCTGCACGTGATGGATAGCGAGGATAAGGGCGGAAAGCTTCGCACCACTTCGGGCCTGTCTTCCCTCGAATTGGCCGCCGCCTACGGCCGGGAAATGGAAAAGGCGCAGGATGATGGCGTGATCGCCATCCACCTGTCCAAGGAGCTTTCGTCCACGTGGTCGGCGGCGGTGGCCGCGGCAGGGGTTTTCCCCGATACAGTGCGCGTTATCGATTCCGGCTCGGCCGGCATGGTCATGGGCGCGGCGGCGATGGCGGCTGCCACTAAGGCGGCACACGGCGCGGCGCTGGAAGAATGCCACGCGGCGGCGCTAGACAGCATCGAGCGGGCGGCTACCTGGGTGTACCTGCATTCCACCGAGGATATGCGCCGCTCGGGCCGCATGTCTGCCGCCACCGCCATGTTGTCCACCGCGCTTCTAGCCACCAAGCCGATTATGTCCATCGTGGACGGCAAGCTGGAACTGGTGGGAAAAACCCGCACGCAAACCAAGGCCTTTACCAAGGTGGTAGAGATCATCGCCGCCCGCGCCGCCGGCGAGCCCGCCTTCATCGCCATTCAGCACAACCAGGCCGGCGAAGCGGCGGACAAGCTGCAGGGCCTCTTGCGCGATACTCTGCCAGAAGGCACGTCCTTTATCACCACGCCCTTAACCGAGGTGCTCGCCGTGCACGCTGGGCCCTCCGCCATTGGGGTATCTGCGGTATTTAGCTCCTAGGCCCTCGCACGCACGGGCGAAGCCCTACGGCCTGTGCGCCCCTGATTGTGGATAACTATCCCGCCAGGACCCGTTTGGTTGCCTCCTACAACGACTTATCCACAGCGCCTCTGCCCACGTTCTCGCACCGCACGCGGCGGCTTCCTAGCCTGTGGGCTATGGCGGCACCCAAGATCAGCGAACGACTCCGCGAATATACTCAACCCACCGGCGAGGAAGAACTCCTCCAGGTCGATTACCCGCGCCCGCGAGTGCGCATCAGCCGCTGGCAAGCCTGCGCGGTAGCCATCATCGTGGTGGTGGGCGTCATTATCTGGCTGGGCCTGAGCTCCCGCAATTCGGATGAGTCCGGCATGCCCGAACCCGCGGCGATGGGCAGTACCACCGCCGAGCCCAGCGCGGAGGCTAGCGAAATCGTCGTATCCGTCGTCGGCGAGGTTGCAGCACCTGGCCTGAAGACCCTCGAGCCCGGTGCCCGCGTCGCTGATGCCCTCGCGGCCGCCACGCCTTTGCCGGAGGCGGAGACCATGACGCTCAACCAAGCGCAGCGGCTTGCCGATGGCCAGCAGCTCCACATCCTGCCCCAAGGTGCTCCGCCCGACCCCGCGCTTGCCGATGCCCCCCATCGCAGCACCCGCCGGCGGCGATAAAGTCAGCCTTAATTCCGCGACCGCCGCCGATCTCATGGATCTCAACGGAGTAGGGGAGGTCACCGCGGAAGCCATCGTCTCCTTCCGTGAAGAGCGCGGGGGATTTAAGGACGTCGAGGAACTCCTCGAGGTCAGCGGGATTGGTCCCGCCAAGTTTGCCAAGCTCAAAGATAACGTGCAGCTGTAGGCAGAAGAGGCCACGCCGCGATGAAAGAACTCCGTCTGCTGCCCGGCGCCCTGACCGCATGGGTGGCGGTCATCGCGGTGCTCGTTTTCGGGCAGGGGTGGGCCGTGGCGTGCATCGGCAGTGTCGTAGGAATATGCCTGCTCGCCCGGCACTGGGGCCAAGCCATCTTTTGCGGCGTGCTCGCCAGCGCCGCCGCCTTCGTAGCAGGCGTGCGACAGGCGCGTGCGGCCGCCTTTGACTTTGGCCGCGAGATTACCGGCCGCGTGGTCACCGCGCCGACCCAAACGAGCACCGGCGGCTGGCTCATCCGGCTCGATGTCCCGGGCTACCCCGCGCAGCTTCCGGTCTTTAGCCCCGAGCCACTGAGCGTCCCTGCCGGAACGCAAGTCACGGCAGCGGTACAGCTTTCCGAGTCCGACCAACCCGGAGTCGGGAACGTGATAGCCAACGCCCCCCACTTGAGCATCGCCGCGCCACCTTCGGGCCTAGCCGGCTGGGCCGCACGGGTGGCCGATAACTTCCGCGCGGTCGTACTAGAGGCGGTAGGCCCGAGCAGCCAGGGGCTCATCCCAGGCATGGTGCTTGGCGATACCTCCCTGCAAAGTCCCGCCGAGCGCGAACTCTACATCGATACCGGGCTATCGCACCTCAGCGCTGTATCCGGTGCCAATGTGGCCATCGTCTGTTCCTTCGCCGCCATCGTTTGCGCCGCGTGCGCCGCCGGACCGCGCACCAGGGTGGTGGTGTCCTTGGCCGCGCTAGCCACCTATGTCGTCTTGGTGGGACTTGAACCGTCGGTGCAGCGCGCGGCTGTCGCCGGGGTAGTAGGCCTGCTCGCGGTGCTGCACTCTTCCACCATGGAACCCATCCACGCGCTCAGCCTCGGCATCCTCACCCTCCTTTTCGTGGATTCGGACCTCGCGGTGCATTTTGGCTTCGCGCTATCGTGCGCGGCGACCTTCGGCATCGTCATGCTAAGCCCGCTTATCTATTCGCAGCTCGCGGTCACCGGCTGGCCCGCCATCTTCCTGCGCGCTATTGCCGTGGCGATTGCCGCCGATATCCTCACCCTGCCGCTTATCGCCCTCATGTCCGGTGAGGTATCCGTCGTCTCGGTCCTCGCCAATGTTTTGGTAGCACCCGCCACCGCACCCATTACCGTGGTAGGGCTGCTCGCGGCCATCGCCGCGCAGCTAGGCCCCTTGAGCATCGTCGCCGCGGGATTATTAAAACTCATCGAACCCGCAGCGTGGTGGATCAATACCATCGCCCACGGCGTGGCTAGCCTGCCCGTGGTCACCATCACCGCCCACCCGCTATTTACGCTCCTCGCGTACGGATGGGTCATCGCAGGGCTGCTGTATTACCGGCCATGGCTGACCTTGGCGGGGGTTATCGCTTGTCTGGGTCTGTTTGCCGCCTAGCGCTAAAATGATGGACATGCCTCCCGTACACCTCATTCTCGGCGACGATGAATTCCTCACCGAACGCGCCCGCCACACCATTCACAAGGCCGCGGCCGAAGTCGAGGCCAATCGCCCCGAATTGATGATGCTCAAGGCCTCCGAGGTTTCCGAGGGCGAAATCCTGGAGGCCACCAGCCCGTCGCTGTTTGGCGATAACCGCGTCATCGTCATCACGGACTGCGAACGCGCCGGGAAAGAGGTAGTCGATATCATCCTGCGCGCCTGCGTTAATCCTGCGCCGGGCATGACCATGGTGGTGGTCTATTCCGTGGCCGCGAAAACGCTGAAGAAAAAGAAGAAGGCGCCCGAGCTAGTGGCGAAGCTGCGCAAGATTGCGGAGGTGCACGAGGTCTTTTCGCTCTACTCCAATGAGCTGGGGCAGTGGGCCACCCGCGAGTTTGCCTCCCACGGCGTTCGCCCCACCCCGGACGTCGTGCACGCGGTACTCGACGGCGTCGGCTCCGACCTCCGCGAGCTTGCCTCCGCCATCTCCCAGCTCGTGGCCGATACCGGTGGCAACGTGACGCAGGAAGCGGTGCGCAATTATTACGTCGGCGTGGCCGAGGTTGCCAACTGGGACATTGCCGATGCCGCCGTCGCCGGCCGCGTCGAGGCCGCCGTCTCCACCTGCCGGCGCGCCCTCCAGCTCGGCGCCAGCCCCGTGGCCATCGCTGCGGCCTTGGCCAATAAGGTCGGCGCCATCGCGCGCCTGTATTCCGCCCGCGGGGACCAGTACACACTTGCCAGCCAAACCGGGCTTGCCCCGTATGTGGTGAAAATGACCCAACCGGTAGCTAGGCGCTGGACCGCCGATGACATCACCGCCGCCGTCATCCTCGTCTCCGAACTGGACGCCGCCGTTAAAGGCCAAGGTGGTGAGCCCGAATTCGCCGTTGAGGCGGCCGTAAAACGAGTCGCGGAATTGGCACGTTAAGCTAGAGCCCATGTCTGAGGAACAAGTGCAAGAATTCGCCGGTCGGCTCTTTGACATGGCGCGGGAGGGAAACCCCGATCTCCTGAACTATATTGACCAGGGCGTCAATATCAATCTGGTCAACCAAGACGGCCAGTCTTTTCTCATGCTTGCCGCCTACCACGGCCACGCGGATCTCGTTACCGCGCTGGCGGGCGCCGGTGCCGACGTGAACTTGCTCAATGATCGCGGCCAATCGCCCCTGGCAGGTGCGATCTTCAAAAAAGAAGACGCGGTTATCGATGCCCTCCTAAACGCCGGCGCCTCCGCTACCGCCGGCCAGCCAACCGCCATTGATTCGGCCCGCATGTTTGGCCGCGAGGATCTGCTCGGTCGCCTGGAAGGCGAGTCCGCGCAGTGAGCTGGACTTCCTTTTTCACCATTCTCCTGATGAACCTGGTGGGCGTGGCCTCGCCAGGCCCAGATATCATCCTGGTCACCCGCTATGCCACCAAGTCGCGCCGCCACGCCATCGCTGCGGCCGCGGGCATTCAAATCGGCGTGTTGTTCTGGTGCGGTGCCACGGTCTTTGGCGCGGCCGCCCTTCTGACCGCCTTCCCCGGAATCTTAGGGGCGGTCCAGGCAATCGGCGGTAGCTTCCTCGTTTTCATGGGATGGCGGGCGCTGCGCAGCGGCCTCGAACAGCGCACCAACCCGCCCGTTGATTTGGAGGACGCCGAGGCCAAACTGGGCCGGCTGCGCCATTCCTTCAAGATGGGGCTGGCAACGAACCTGTCCAATCCGAAGATCGTGTTGTTCCTCGCCGCCATGATCGCCCCGCAGCTGCCGGCATCCCCACCGTTGTGGTTGGCCATCGCCTTAACCCTGGCGCTGGCGCTATCGGCCTTCGCCTTCTTCCTCGTGGTGGCCACGGTGATTTCCACGAATGCGGTGCGCCGCAAGCTCATCGCTGCCGGTCCGTGGATCGATATCGGATCGGGCCTGTTCTTCATCATCGCCGGCGTCGCGCTCGTGGTCGCTGGTGTACAACAGCTCGTGGCTTAAAGCCCCGGCAAAGTCTCAGGTTCGCCCTCTGCCACCACATCCAGCGCCCACTGGATCCACCGCGCCACCGTCGAGGCCCTCCGCCTCGCCGTGCCAGCGCCCAGGCCGAGTCCTTCTATCGACGCCGCAATCTCGTGCGTTTCGGCCACCTTCCCGCGCCGCAGGCTCATCTCCAGCGCCTGCCGGAAAACCCGCCGTGCCGCCAACGCGCGCAGCAGGGCAGCGTTGCGCCCATCGCGTCGGGGCTGTGTGATGGCCTTTTCGCCGCGAGGGGTGAGCTGATAGTGGCCATCGGCAAGCGCCAGCAGCCCGAGATAGCAGGCCGCATTGGCGTAATAGTCTGCCTGGCGCAGATGGAAGTCGTACTGCTCCGCAATTTCCTCCTTGCTCATCGGCTGCTGCGCAATGAGCTCCACCAGGTTGACCACGCGCTCGAAGCTATTGGCCTGCGGGAAGGGAATCCCCGCCGGCTCCGGCTCAGCCTCGACGGAGCCAATAATGCCCAGCGCATCATCCACACTGAGGTGCGAAGCGCTAAGCGCGTAGCGGGCGTGGTCTACCAGCGCGATGCTGCGGAAATCCGCGGGAGCACTGAAATCGTACCGATACAGGTGGAAAATCCCATTCGAGTAGACCAAAAACACGGGCACCACTGCCTTAGATAGCCACTGCTGGAAGCGTCGGTACGGAAAATACAATTGCCGGCTATTGAAATCTTCGGAGATGTGATTTTTCGCCTCCACCAGCACCAAATGCTCGAGCGATTCGAAGCCGCCGTCGATTTCCATCTGCGCGCGGTCGACCTTGACTTCCAGCCCCAGATCCGGCACTGGAATCGTCATTTCCAGCGACGACATGCGCCCGGCGACGGTGGCCTGCAATGGTTCGCATCCCAAGAAGTGCTCAAGCATGCCGCTTGCCGATGCCACATTTAACGCCATCGATTCCGAGTTCACGCTCTCGATGTCAAGGGTGTCAAGGCCGGCTGGCATGTCCAACGTGCGCACAGAACTCGGCCCGGCGTGGGTCGGTTCCGGGAACCGTTCGTACAGGTCCAACGGCCCGACGAAGTATTCGCTGCGGCTAACCGGGAGAATACCCAAACCCAGTTCTTTGAAAATCCACGGGCGCGAGGTAGAAAAATCGTGCTTGGCCATCAGCCGCGGTTCCCGGCCGGAAAGCTCTTTTAGCTCTTTGGCCGTGAGGTAGAAGTATCCGTTTTCTTCCAGCTCCTCGCCACGCCCTGCGGCCATGATGCGCAGCCATCCCCAATCATCGAGGCCAAGCTTTTCGCCCTCTGGGACTCCGAAAAGCGCGCGAAGCTCCCGCTGCTCCTGGGTGCTCGGTGCTTTACTCATGGCCCACCTCGTAATTGCGCACGAGCACTTCATCTACCTTGCCGCGGCGTGATCCCACGGAATTGATGGCGCGGGTGGCCGCAACGGTGTCGATGGAATAATCTGCGTAGAGGTCGCGGATGAACTCCGTGGCGGAATTGGACAGGAGGAATTTCACGCCGCGGGCATTGAGGTCATCGCACACCGCCTTCAAGCGCTCTTGCTCCGCGCGGTCAAAACCGCCCTTTTGATAACCGGTAAAGGAGCTGGTGACGTTGACCGGGTCATAAGGCGGATCGAAATAGACAAAGTCACCTTCACCGGCATCTGCTACCGCCGCAGCGAAATCGCCCTGCGTGAAGGTGATGTCATTGTCCCAAAAATACTGGTGGACCCCGCGCAGCGTATCCGCATCACAGATGGTGGGGTTCTTATAACGGCCAAAAGGCGCATTGAATTGCCCCGCGGAATTTACCCGGTACAGGCCGTTATAGCAGGTCTTATTCAGATACAGCGTCCGCGCGGCGCGCTCTGTAGCAGATAGCGCCGCGAACCGTTCTGCATCGCGGTCTACCGCGCGCAGCTGATAGAAAAAATCCGCGTCGTTCGGGTAGGTCGATACCAGGCTAATGAGTTCTTCGACGCCTTCGCGCACTACCTCATATAAATTGATGAGCTCCGAGTTGAGGTCATTGACCCGCGCTGCGGCCGGAGTGAGCGAAAATAAAACCGCGCCACCGCCGATGAAGGGTTCATAATAACGCCGCGGTGTCCCAGCGGGCAGGGCGGCGTGAATATGCGGCAAGAGCTGGCGTTTCCCGCCGGCCCATTTCACCAGAGGCTTGACGTTGTTCATTGGTCACCTATCTTAGCCGCCCCCGCAGACACGAACACCATCACCCTTTCGAACATACAAGCCCATAAACTAAGTGTTGCAGCGCAAAATATCACGGTGATCAAGCACCTGCTCCAGCGCCTGCTTTAGTGCTTGATTCGGCGTCTGGTTCGCCGTCGTGGGTTGGGAACGCCGCGTTGACATGCTGTAACTTCGGCGATTTAAGGAGGTTAGGGAAGCCTACCAAGGGTCGGTTTTCTTGGTGGGCAGAAAGACTATAAAGTGAAGAAAAATACCATATTTATGGGGTTGAATTGTTGGGTTTCCACGGGTTGAATATCGTGAGGAAGAGGGGAGAGAGTATGCCGCGCATTTCAGAGATCCGCGTCGCAGCGCTGCGGCTTGTCATTGACCACGGGTATGACGGGTTCACCATGGAAGAGCTTGCGCACGACGTCGGGATATCTCGGCGCACCCTCTTTAACTACGTCAAGGACAAGGAGTCAGCGGTACTCGGCCCGGAAGTTTCGGAAAAGTTCGACCAACAATTGCAAAACTTCGCCGCTGGCCTGCCCACCGGCAGCTTGCGGGAGGATTCTGCAATCATGGCAAACGCGGAATTCGAGCACGCTGTGGGCAACGATCATTTCCCAGAAATCTCCCAATTGACCGCCCGAGCACTCTCCCAGGA
The DNA here is from genome assembly GCF_040225815.1 of Corynebacterium sp. KPL2895. Classification (NCBI taxonomy): domain Bacteria; kingdom Bacillati; phylum Actinomycetota; class Actinomycetes; order Mycobacteriales; family Corynebacteriaceae; genus Corynebacterium; species Corynebacterium sp. KPL2895. Next base: position 33,127 of record NZ_JBEHFY010000012.1, on the reverse strand, counting down.
TGGGAAATTATTGTCCATGTACTGGCGCCGAAACGAGCGCGTCATGATGCACATCCGCCGAGCATTGCAAGCCCGCGAGGGGTGGAAGGCCTCGGATTCTCGGCTCATCCCGGCGGTCAATATCATCCACACGCAGTTTCAAACCGCCATCCAGACTTTTGTGGAAACCCATGGCCGGACATCATTGTCGGTGGCCTATGCAGATGCAGGCAAGATCTTCGAGGCCTACTTTGCCGATGATCTAGCCTAGGCTCATCACGAGCAATGAAAACGGCGCAATAAAAATCCCCCGAACAAGCCGCTGCACGCAGGCAGCGCTTTGTTCGGGGGAGACAAGAAGGCTAGTTACTAGTCCATCTTGTTGAAGGCGGTAGCCAAACCGGACTTCTTGTTAGCAGCAGCATTGCGGTGGAAGACGCCCTTGGAAACGGACTTATCCAGCGCACGGGAAGCAACGCGCAGCTGCTTTTCAGCTGCAGCCTTGTCACCAGTCTCTACGGCTGCGTGGAACTTGCGGATCTCGGTGCGAACCGCGGAACGCACGCTCTTGTTGCGCTGACGAGACTTCTCGTTGGTCAGAACGCGCTTCTGCTTGGACTTGATATTAGCCATGAAAAATACCTCTTGATAATCGAAGATGATTGATTCAGAAACAAACCCGCCGGACGTGTCCCGCGATCCCCGCCAAGGGCGGGAAACCGCTCGGCGTTGGTATTCGAAGAGCGAACCCAAGGTCCTGCCCGCCCCGACCAACGCGCCCGGAAAGTAAGTAACTTGCAAATAATAGCAGCGCAACCGCGCACGAGCCAAGTCTGCGGGCGCCGCGCCGCAGAACTACGCCCAGTGATAGCGCGAGCGCAAGCGGTTGGCAATCCTTTCGAACCTGCGTTCTGGAAAAAGGATGCCCTGCCGGCGCACCTGCTCCTCGGAAACCTCCAATAAACGGTCCAAGCGCACCCAACAATTGCGCCCGGAGGCGTCCCATTCGCCGCAGCCGATTTCCAGCCAGGCATCGTCAAGCGCATGCTCTGGGTTGGCGGAAATGAGCAGGCCGGTCACGGTGGTGCGGGTGCGCCCGACCACCAAGATAGCGCGCTCGCGGGGAGGGGACTGCTTGCCTTCCGAAGGCGTCCACACCCACACGACCTCGCCAGAATCGGCCTGGCCGTCCATATCGGGGGAGAAGAAGATGGAACGGGGGTGCGCCGCAGTGGCCTCGACCTGGATGGAGGCGGCCTTGCGCGGCTCGTGGCTTTGGGCGGATCTGTCCAGCCCTAACTGGGAGTTGATGCGGTTGAGGCCGGAGTCCACGGGCTCGCGCTCGCTGATTCCGAGCGCCTCGCGCAGACGGGTGAGCATGCCGGAATTCATGTCGACTATTGTAGACGTATGTCTGAAAACTTTGCGGCCACGACGTTTACGGATCCCTCCCGGATCCGTAACTTCTGCATTATTGCTCACATCGACCACGGAAAGTCGACGCTGGCAGACCGCATCCTGCAGCTATCTAAGGTGGTTGCGGAGCGCGATATGCGTGACCAGTTCCTCGATAATATGGATATCGAGCGCGAACGCGGCATTACGATTAAGGCGCAGAACGTGCGCCTGCCGTGGGTGCCGCAATCGGGGGCATCGACAGGCGAGCAGATCGTCATGCAGATGATCGATACTCCCGGCCACGTGGACTTTACCTACGAGGTCTCCCGCGCGCTCGAGGCGTGTGAGGGAGCCATCCTGCTTGTCGATGCCGCCCAGGGCATCGAAGCCCAAACCCTCGCCAACCTGTACCTGGCGATGGAAAATGACCTGGAAATCATCCCAGTGCTCAATAAGATCGACCTGCCCGCGGCGGATCCGGATAAGTACGCGCTGGAAATCGCGAATATCATCGGCTGCGAGCCCGAGGAAGTGTTGAAGGTATCGGGCAAGACCGGCGAAGGCGTGGTTGAGCTGCTCGATAAGGTCTGCGAGCTGGTTCCGCCGCCTTCCTCGGAGCATGCGCCCGATGCGCCCGCGCGCGCGATGATTTTTGACTCCGTCTATGACACCTACCGCGGCGTGGTGACCTATATCCGCATGGTGGACGGCAAGCTCACCCCGCGCCAGAAGGTGACGATGATGTCCACCAACGCCAACCACGAGCTGCTGGAAATCGGCATCGTCTCGCCCACGATGCAAAAGTGCGAGGGATTGGGCCCCGGCGAAGTGGGCTACCTTATTACCGGCGTGAAGGACGTGCGCGAGACTAAGGTGGGCGATACCGTTACCTGGTCCCACGGCGGCGCCGAGACCCCGCTGAAGGGCTACAAGGATCCCGATCCAATGGTTTATTCCGGGCTTTTCCCCATCTCCCAGGCCGATTTCCCCGACCTGCGCGATGCGTTAGAAAAGCTGCAGCTTAACGATGCCTCCTTGACCTTCGAGCCCGAGACCTCCGTCGCCCTTGGCTTTGGCTTCCGCTGCGGCTTCTTGGGCCTGCTGCACATGGAAATCACCCGCGACCGCCTGGAGCGCGAGTTCGGCCTCGACCTGATTTCTACCGCCCCGTCCGTGACCTACCGCGTGGTGGCAGAAGACGGCGAGGAAAGCTGGGTTCACAACCCCTCGGACTGGCCGGAAGGAAAGCTCAACGAGGTCTACGAGCCCATTGTCTCCATGACCGTCATCGTGCCCGAGCAGTTCGTCGGCCCGACCATGGAGCTCTGCCAATCCAAGCGTGGCCAGATGGGCGGGATGGATTACCTGTCCGAAGACCGCGTGGAGCTGCGCTACACCATGCCATTGGGTGAAATCATCTTTGATTTCTTCGACATGTTGAAATCCCGCACCAAGGGCTACGCCTCGCTCAACTATGAGGAGGCCGGCGAGCAGCAGTCTGACCTCGTTAAGGTCGATATCCTCCTCAACGGCGACCCGGTGGATGCTTTCTCCGCCATCATCCACCGCGATTCCGCCCAGTGGTATGGCAATAAGATGACTAAGAAGCTCAAGGAGCTCATCCCGCGCCAGCAATTCGAGGTCCCAGTCCAGGCGGCCATTGGTACCAAAGTCATCGCCCGCGAAAACATCCGCGCCATGCGCAAGGACGTGCTGGCCAAGTGCTACGGCGGCGATATCTCGCGTAAGCGCAAGCTGCTGGAAAAGCAGAAGGCGGGTAAAAAGCGCATGAAGACCTTGGGCTCCGTGTCGGTGCCGCAGGAGGCCTTCGTGGCGGCGCTGTCGACGGACGCGGACGACTAAGCACTGGAAAGCGCAGCGTAATAGTACTTTAACTTTCAGTTAACAATCTCCGCGGTGGCTGCCGCCTAAAAGCGAGGCTGAGCAGCACCCATAGGGCATTCCTGAGACTGGGAATGCCCTTTTTGAGTGTTTGCGGTTTATGGTTTCACGGCGTTTAATTTCGATTCGAAAGCGACCGATGACTCTTCGGCGAGCCACAGCCACTTTCTCCCTCTTTGTTTCACTCGTTTAACTTAAGGCGGAAAATAAGATGAAGCTTCGCTCTCGCGCTGTGGCAGTGTGCGCCGCAGCCGCTGCTACGACCTCCTTGGTCCCCGGTATCGCACAGGCAGAAACCAAGACCCCCATCGATCACGTCGTGGTCATTTACTCCGAAAACATTTCCTTCGACCACTACTTCGGCACCTACCCGAATGCACTCAATGACGAGACCGAAAAGCTGCAGGGAAGCGAGAAACCTGCCCCTAAGTTCACCGCCAAGGCCGACACCCCTAAAGCGGATAATCTCGAAAACAGCGGCAAGCTGAAGGACAATCCGAATTCCATCGATCCTTTTCGCATCTCGCCTGAACACTCCGTGACCACGGACCAGAACCACCACTACGCCGATGAGCAGGAAGCCTACAACGGCGGCAAGATGGACAAGTTCCCGGAGACTGTGTCCACGGACATCGATAAGAGCAATGAGGGTGCCTACGCCACCCCGGGCATGACCATGGGATACTACGACGGAAATACCGTGACCGGCATGTGGAACTACGCGCAGAATTTCGCGCTGAATGACAATAGCTTTTCCACCATCTTCGGCCCCTCCACCCCGGGCGCGCTGAACCTGATTTCCGGCACCGTTGCGGATGCCACCATGCACGACCCAGCCACGGGCGACCAGCAGAAAATCGAGGATGGCAAGAACCACGCCCTGGCCGGCGTATCCGAGGACGGGTCTACCGCCACCGTGGTGGGCGACCCAGACCCGCTTTTCGATGACTGCTCCAATAAGTCCTCCGCCGGTACCAACCAGGTCACCGCTATGCACTCCAAGAACATTGGTGACCAGCTCAACGATAAGGACGTCACTTGGGGCTGGTTCCAAGGCGGATTCCGCCCCACCGATGAGGCAACGAAGGACTCCCGCGCCCGCTGCGGTTCTTCGCACACCACACTGACCGGCCAGAACCAGACGGACTACAACCCGCACCACGAGCCGTTCCAGTACTACGCCTCTACCGCCAACCCACACCACCTGGCCCCGTCCAGCGATGACATGATTGGCAAGACCGACCAGGCAAACCACCAGTACGACCTCGCGGACTTCGATACCGCCATCGAGCAGGGCAATCTGCCTTCCGTCTCCTTCCTCAAGGCCGCCAACTACCAGGATGGCCACGCTGGCTACTCCAATCCGCTGGATGAGCAAGCGTTTATCACCCACTACATCAACGAGCTGCAAAACTCCCCGGAGTGGGATTCCACCGCAGTCGTCATCGCCTACGACGATTCCGATGGCTGGTACGACCACAAGGCACCGGAAATCCTCAACGGCTCCACTGATCCGCACCAGGACAAGGAAATCTGCACCGCCGCTGCCGCGAAGGTAGGCATCAAGGGTGATAAAAACGGCCAGTGCGGCCCCGGTACTCGCCAGCCGCTGTTGGTGGTATCTCCCTATGCCAAGACCAACCACATCGATTCCACCTATACCGAGCAGACCTCGGTGACCAAGTTCATCCAGGACAACTGGGGCCTCGGCCGCTTGGGCGGCGATTCCTTCGATGACCGCGCGGGTGAGCTCACCGGCATGTTCGACTTCGCGGTTGCGGAGAAGGCCCCGAAGCTCTTCCTCAATGAAACCGATGGCACTGTGGCGCAGGATTATGACTCCGTAGAGCGCGTGGATGACACCTCGCGCGCTGGCACCAACCTGAAGCCGGTTGTCGATGGCATGAATGACACCAAGGTCACCGAGCAGGGCGTTCCTGCCGTGACCACGCTGGATAAGGCCCAGCAGCCGGATACTAACCACGCCGCTTCCGGTTCCTCCAAGGTAGGCATCATCGGCATCCTCGCCGCACTGGGCGTAGCCGCCGGCATCATCGGCTGGCTCATGAGTGGTCACCCCGGCCTGGATTTGAAGAACCTGCCTTTCTAATTTATGAAGATTTCCCGTTTCGCCACCGCATTCGCGCTCGCCGTTGGGCTCTCCATCCCGCAAACGGGTACCCAGGCCACGCTCAGTGGGCAGGGCAGCGAGCAGCCCACACGCGAGCTCGCCGTGCGCGATGTGTATTCCTGCCCGGCGCCTGAGGATGTGCAGGGTGAGGCGAAATGGAAGATTAATAACACCACCGGGCTTGCCCTCACGGTCTACGTTTCCGATGACAAGGGCAATGCCTACCAGGTTCTCGAGCGCATCGGCACCCCTGCCGTTCGCGAGTGGAACCCGCAGCTGGAGGACGGAACCTACCACCTGACCTGCGTCTTCCACAACGATTCCGCCGTGGAGTCCGACGTTTTCACGGTGACGGGGTCCACCGTTACGAATGCGCCCAAGATGGTCCCCATTACGGATCACGAGGTCGCCGCGGTGTCCATCAAGCAGGCTGAAAACCAGAAAAAGCGCGTGCCTGAGTTGCAAAAGCGCGCGCATGCGCTTGCCGATGCCACTTCTTCCTCCCGCCCCGCCGCCCAAGCCGCCTACCTGGACTACCTGGAGTATTATCGCTCCTTCGACGATTCCAGCGCGGAGTGGCCCGGCCCGGATTTGGAGGGCTACGAAGACATCGAGCGCATCCTGTGGTCCAATCGCCCGCCGAGCGATGCTACCCAGCCCGCCGCCGCGCTTGCCGATGCCACCGACCAGACCGCCCACGCCCTCGACACCTCCCATTTTGCCATTCCCGCCCCGGATTATGGGCTGCGCGCGCATGAGGTGATGGAGGAGTTCGAGCGTTTTGACCTGCGCGGCGAGCGCGATTTCGGCGCCCACGCCCTGCCTACCGCCCTGCGCGGAATCATTACATCGACGCGGCAAACGCTGGATCCCGTGCGCGCTTTGGTCGAGGATCGCGGTTTAGACACCGCTCCCATCTACGACCAGCTCGCGGATTTGGACTCCCTTGCTGAGGAATTCGACGATAAATACGGTGGTGCTTCTAGCGTGGCTTTCGCCAACTGGACACAGGAGGACCGATTGCGCTTACAGGCGGGCGTCGCCAAGGCGAATGAGCTGCTCGCCCCAGTTGCCACCATGACCGTTATCCGGAGGATGAACTAGTGCCGTGCCCGTTTAACTTTTCCCGCCGCTCTTTTCTGTCTGGCCTCGCCGCCTCCGCGGCCGCAGGCGCAGCTGCCCCGGGAGCAGAAGCGCAGTCCACGTCGCTTCCGCTCGAAACCACCGATTCCGTGGATCAGCCGGGCGCGCTGGATTTTCACGGCGAACACCAGCAAGGCATCATAAATCCCCCACAGAAATACTCGGAAATAGTGGCGTTGGACGTGCAGGTCAAGACAAAGGCCCGTTTGGACAAGCTCCTGCGCACGCTAAGTGAAAGGGCACGCATCTTAACCGCTGGTGGCACTCCCGCGCCCGATGGCATTGCTTACCCGGCAATGGATTCGGGCGAGCTGGGCCCTGAGCTTCCGGCCGATCACTTATCTATCACCCTCGCTGTGGGCGATTCGCTTTTCGATGCCCGCTTCGGCCTCGCCGCCTACAAGCCCGCCCACCTGCGCGCGATGGAAGCGTTTGCTGATGACACCCTGCAAGAAGAAAAATGTCACGGTGACCTTGCTTTACAGATTTGCGCCGATGAACGCGATACTGTTCTCCACGCGCTGCGCGATATTTTGCGCCATACCCGCGGCGATGTGGCAGTGCGCTGGCGGCAGAACGGTTATATGAATTCCCCGCGGCCGTCGGGTACGCAGCGCAATCATTTGGGGTTTAAGGATGGCATCGTCAATCCCGGCCCTGATGACTACGATTCGCTCGTGTGGGCCGGTTCGGATGAGCCCGATTGGGCTGCGGGCGGTAGCTATATGGCGGTGCGGCTTATTGCCATGTACACCGAGTTTTGGGATCGCATTTCCATCGCCGAGCAGGAGCAAATCTTTGGCCGCGACCGCGTAACCGGCGGCCCACTATCGGGCGGCGACGAGCACGCCGAACCAGATTACCTCGATGATGCCACCGGCGATGTGATTCCCACCGATGCCCACATCCGTCTGGCCAATCCTCGCACCCCAGACACCGCTGACCAGTTGATGCTGCGCCGCGCTTATAACTATGACAATGGCGTGCGCGATAATGGCACCCTCGACGTGGGCCTGGTGTTTATCTCCTTCCAGCAGGACTTGAAGCGACAGTTCATCACGGTGCAAAAACGCCTCGAAGGCGAACCGCTGGCGGACTATATCCGCCCCTACGGCGGCGGCTATTTCTACGCACTTCCCGGCGTTGCCGATGATTCCGATTATTTCGGCCGCAGCCTCCTCGAAGCCTAAAATCCCGCTGCCCAGCTAATCTCTGGCTAACCACGTATTTGCTTCCACCGCAGTGCAAAGGGCGTGGCATTGCCTCGATCTTGTGAGAAGGCACACCAAAACGCACCGCCAGCACACAGGGCCCACGACACGCCAAACTGGCAACCGCTGGACCAGTGATTGCTAAAAGTGGTGGCAAGTTGAAGAGCGACAGCAGGCGGAGCGCCGCTTTCCAGGGGAGCACCTAGCTGGGCGGCGAGGCCCAAGGCGGGAGCCATTCGATGCGGCCGCGATGGCGATGCAGGCGGCCGCGCACCGGCGGGGCGTGCGGGTCATCGTCGTTGACTCCGTTGTGATAGGGGCAAGCAATGGTCAGGTTGTCCATATTCGTCTCGCCGCCGTGCTTCCACGCCTGGAGATGGTGGACCTGGCATTTATCGGCCGGATAATTGCATTCTGCCCACGGGCAGGAGGGGTTTTCGGCGGCGGCCATCAGCCGCTGCTTTTCGGAAGCGAACCTGGAAGTCCTATAGAGGTTGACTGGGCCCTCGAAGGGATGGATGAGGGTGACAAGGCCGACCTCGGCAAGCTTTTTCTCCACCAACTTGGCCCCGGAAATTTCGGCACCGTTGGTCATCTGCAGCGTGACCTCTTCGCCGCCGCCGCTTAAGATTTGATCCAGTTCATCGAGGTGGATGACGATATTGGTGCTAGCCACCGGGCGGGTGGCACCACCGCGGAAGAAGATGCGGTCGACAGCCTCGAGTGGGGAGTCCTCCCCAATGGTGGAGTGCAGGTCAGCGATGAAATCGGAATCGCCGGTAATCGACAGCGTGGAGGGCCCGTCCTTTCGCCGGGTCATGCGCACCCCACGCTGGGGCTGGCGGGGAGGATACATCTCCTTGAGCCGAGTGCGCGCCAGCTTGTCGATGTCCCCCGAAGTCCCACACAACTCCGCCCGCAGCGCCCAAGCATCCCGCTTAGTCTTGGTGCGGGAGACGTATTTTTCAATCAGCTTGAGTGTGGTTAAGCAGTGCTTGGTCGCCCGGCACGTGCGCTGGCGGCGGGTGAAGGAGGTGGGGCCGAAGTAGGCATCGGCAAGCAGCAGCAATTCGCGCGATTCCTGCCGGGAAATACCGAGCCGCCGCAGATCCGCCTCGGCAAGGCCGAATACCTCGCCGAGAAGCTCCATCGGCGAGGTTAATTGGCGGGCGTAGTCCTGCAAGCGGGTCATGCCTGCGAGGTTAAGCCACCGTACACCCGCGCGAAAGCCCGCTCCGTCCCGCCTGTGGATAACTCGCCCCACGCGTCACACCTGGCGTCTCGCCGTCCATTCACCCTGTGGATAACCTGCGGTATTGTCGAATATGACAGCGAGTAAAGGAGCCCATATGACTGATCCCACGAAAATTATCCGCCCCAACCACCCCGGCCGTAAGTCCGTCCCGCGCCAAGCGCAGGAGCTGCCGCCGCTGCCGGTAACTAGGGCGCGCATCGGCAAGCAGCCGGCGACGGAGATTTTTCAGGACATGGGCGAAAACATGGTGAAGGACCTGCAGGAAATCCGGCGTGATTTGCACCGCCACCCGGAAATCGGGCTGCATCTGCCGCGCACCCAGCAAAAGGTTCTTGAAGCGCTCGAGGGACTGCCACTCGAGATCCATGTGGGGCAGGATCTTAGCTCTGTGGTGGCGGTGCTGCGCGGCGGCAAGCGCGGCGAGCGGCCGGTATCGGTGCTGCTACGCGCGGATATGGACGCGCTGGAGGTGCATGAGCAGACCGGCAGCCCCTTTGCGTCGATCAACGAATACATGCACGCCTGCGGCCATGACCTGCATACCGCGGGGCTGATTGGGACTGCACGCATGCTGTGCGAGCACCGCGAGGAGCTGCATGGCGATGTCACCTTTATGTTCCAGCCCGGCGAGGAAGGCCCGGGCGGTGCGCAACCGATGATCGAGGAGGGTGTGCTCGATGCCGCTGGCCGACGCCCAATCGCCGCCTACGGCCTGCACGTCGGCCCGCAAGACCGAGGCACGTTCCACTATGTTCCAGGTCCAATGATGGCAAGCTCGTCCAACCTGACCATTACGGTGCTGGGCAAGGGCGGGCACGGGTCCCGCCCGCACGATGCCATTGACCCCGTCGCGGCGCTGGCGGAAATCCAGATGGCGCTGCAGACCGCGCTGACGCGCCGCTTCGACGCGCTGGAGCCCATCGTTATCACCGTGACTAACCTGTGGGCAGGCAATGGTGCGTATAACGCGATTCCAGATCGCGCGGCGCTGGGGGCGACGGTGCGCGTGCTTCGCGATGAAAAGATCGACGCCGTCCGCCAAATGATCACCGAGGTCTCCAGCTCGGTGGCCGCCTCGCACCGTTGCACCGCGCAGGTGGATTTCGAGGTGTTGTATCCCATGACGAAGACGAACCCGCGGGAGAATCAATTCGCCGCCACGCTGTGGGGACAGATGTTTGGCGCAGAAAACATGCAGCCCTTCGAAGCCCCGATGATGGCCTCCGAGGACTTCGGCTATGTTCTTTCCCAAGTGCCGGGCACGTTTATGTGGATGGGTACGGCCAACCCCTCGACGCCTGAGAACCAGCGCGAGTGGAACCACTCGCCGATGATGCGTTTTGATGACTCCGTGCTCGGCATGCAGGCGGCAGCGCTCGCCGCCGTGGCTTTCGAGCGACTGGCCACCGAAAACGAGCACCCTTCCGCGCAGACCAAGGCCATGCGCGAGGCCGCCGGCGTGCAGAAATAATGATGTGTGCGAGCGCCTGGGTGGTGGCAGGCACAAGCCAGTTGACGGCCCGAGGGCTGAGCAGCGTTTCTTTCGCCCCGCCGACGTGAATACGCGCATTTCACATCGCGATTGCGGTGCTCGGAGGTTAAGGCCGTCGGATAATGGCAGAGGCCAAGCCGATGAGCGCGATGACGCCGACAATGATGGAGGCCACCGGCCAGTATTGCGGGAAGTACTTGAGCGTATAGCCAAAGACCTGACCGTCATCGAAGTGCCGCGCCAAGGCGAAGGGCATCCACCACAGCTTACTTACTGCGAGCACCGCGCCCAATACACCGGCGATGACCCGCCCGCGCCCGCGTAGAAATAAACTGGCGGCCACGAGTACGATGCCGGCGATGGTGAGCGCGAAGAGCAGGGGAGTGTTCGTGCTCAGCGGCGAGCCGCGCAATAAGAATTCGTGGTCAATCTCGTGCTGCTCGATAAGGGTGTAGCCATCGAGGACAACTTCGCTGGGAAGACCCATTACTTCACCTCATCCTCTGGGGCGTAGCCATCGGACCATTCGCCGGTTTCGAAGTCATAATCGACGTTTTCGCCTTCTTCGTCCGTGCGCTGGTACCACTCTGTATAACGGTCCGCGGTGGAATCGAAGTCGTGGCCGGCCCCGCGGCCATCTTCGGCATGTTGGACGGAGAACTCGAATTCATCGCCATGCTCTGCGATGCCCCGCATGACCGCATTATCCATCGCCGAACGGGCATAGGTGCGGCGGATGAACATCGGATCAGAGCGCAAATCCTTGATGAACGCCACCATCATGGTCAGCAGCACGAGGCAGAAGGGCAGGGCGGCCAGAATGGTGAGGTTTTGCAAGCCGGTGAGCACGTCCTCGCCGCCGGTTAGCAGCATGACGATGGCGATGCCCATCATGCACAGGCCCCAAAAGATGACGATGAGCTTATTCGGGGTTGGGTCGCCCTTGGAGGACATGGTGCCCATGACCACGGAGGCAGAGTCAGCCGAGGTGACAAAGAAGACCGCGAGGATGACCAAAAGGATAAACGGGGTGATGGTGCCAAGGGGAAGATCCTGGAACATCGAAAAGAGCACCTGTTCATTGGAGGATTCCCCGTCGAAGCCCTCTACGCTGTCTTGGTTGAAGGAAATGGCGGTGCCACCAAAGATGGTAAAGGCCAACGCCAAAATGGCGGTGGGCGCGAAGATAGTCACGGCGGCGAATTCGCGAATGGTGCGGCCGCGGGAGATGCGGGCGACGAACATGCCCACAAACGGCGTCCATGCAATCCACCAGGCCCAGTAGAACGCCGTCCAGTAGGACTGGAATTCAATTGTCTCATCGCCCCACGACAGCCCCTTGGCCATCATGGGCAGGAATTGATCGATATAGACCACGATGCCCGAAGGAATCAGGTTCAGCAGCAATAGGGTGGGTCCGACCAAGAATACGAAGGCAATAAGCCCCAAGGTCAAGGTGATATTGAAATTGGACAGGTAGCGCACGCCGCGCGCGACGCCAGAGACCGCGGAGATGATAAACGCGCAGCCTAAGACGGCGATGACGATGATGAGCGCGGAATTGGTCATGGGTCCTGCGCCGCGAATGATGCTGACGCCTTGGCCGATTTGAATAGCAGAAAGCCCCAGGGTAGCGGCGGTGCCGAAGAGGGTGGCGATAAGCGCCATGACATCGATAAGCTTGCCCAGCGGGCCGTCCGTGGCGCGGGAGCCGAAGAGCGGCTGGAAGATGGAAGAGATGAGGGGAACGCGGCCGCGCCGGTAGGACGAATAGGCAATCGCCGCGCCAACCAAAGCATAGGCCGCCCACGGGGAAATGCCCCAGTGGAAGTGCGACTGGGCCATGGCTTGGTGCAATGCCTCGACGGAGTTACCGTTATCCACGGTGTGCGGAGGAGGGCTGAGGTAGTGCGATAGCGGCTCGGAGGGGCCGTAGAAGAAGATGCCGACGCCGATGCCGGCGCCAAACATCATCGCTACCCAGCTGAAGTAGCTGAATTCGGGCGTTTCCGTATCCGTGCCGAGCTTAATGCGGCCGAGGCGGGAGAACCCGATATAGGCCATGGTCACGGTGGCCAGCAGCATCGTGATGTTCAGCAGCCATCCGGTATTGGTGATGGCCCAGTTAAAGGCGGTGGAGGAGGCGGCGGCCAGGTTATCGGGCATGGTAATGCCCCAAATGATGAAGGCCACGATGAGGACAGCGGCGATGGAAAATAACGATTTATCCAGTCCGAAGCGATTGCGTTGGTCCTCAACGCTGATGCCGGGCACCAGCCCGGGGTGCATATTGTGCGGGTAGAGCCCGACGGCGCTGCCCTTATCGTGTGGTTCGAGAGAGCGCTTATAGGCGCGGGAGGAAGAAGTCACGGTGTCCTTAGCTCGGCGAGGGGTAGTGGTCTCAATTGTTCAGCACCGCGACGTAATTCACAAGCTAGCGCTGTTGGGCATGCGCGGCGTGAATCTGCTTGACGATGCCATCTAGTTCCTCCCTGCTCGCCATCCTGAACGGGTGCGTGGAGCAATAGTCGAGCAAGAAATAGCCCGCGTGCTGGATAGCGATGTGCCGCTGCCACAATTCGCGGGCGGTGGCGGGGCTATCGGCGGCGAGGGATTGCATGGCGCGGCGCTCGGATAGCAGCTCGTATTGCAGATCGCGGCGGCTGGCAAGGACCTCTTCGGGAGTATTGATAAACAGCAGCCCGAGCAGGGTGGACATGGATTCCATGGCGCGGGTTTGCAGGCGGTGCTGGTTGCGGATGGGCGCGGAGCGCTGCCAGAACCACAGCACGATGGTGGCCACGATGATGGAGATGAGGACCTCGCTGATGCGCGCCTGGATGGTGGGCCAGAGGGGGCGCTGCGCGGAATTGCCCATCAGCAGCGCGAGCGGGGTGGAAAAGATGACGCAGATGGCATAGTTCTTGGCTACAAAAATCTCTGCGCAGAATTGGCAGGCGGCGAGGGCGAAGAGCAAGCTCCACCCGGACACTCCGAAGTAATGGAAGACCGAAAACAGCATGACGCCGACGATGGATCCGAGCATGCGGTGGATGCCGCGGACGGTGCCGGCGACGTGGTCCGGTCCCCACTGCAGCATGAGGAAGGCGGAGACCACGCCCCAGTCCGGGCGGTCAAAACCTAAGGACAAGCTGACCACCGTGGTAATAGCGGCGGACAACACGATCTTCTGCGTGGTCACCATGGCATGCGAGTCCCGCACCGCGGCGCGGTAGATGCGGTAGCGGCCGGTGGGGCGGGTGTGCGGGATGGCGGTGCGGTGCGGATCCACATCGGTGGCGTGATCGGTCAGCAGATCCGAAGAAGATCCCAAATCCAGCGCGCGGTTATGCGCGACGATGCGCCCTTGGGCCTGCAAGGTGCGATCCACTAAGCCTGCGGCGGCGGTATTGATGATGCGGCCGCCGCGGATGATGCCGGCATCGGCAAGCGCTTGCCACGCCGTCGACAGCGCCGTTTGGGCCTGGTGGTGGCGGGCGAGGGAATCATCCTCGCCGGAGACAAACGCAGCGGTGGCCTTTTCCAAGGCGGCGACGGCGCGGCGTTCGGGGCCGTGCACATCAATGAGCGCGGGCGCCATGCCCAAAAGCAGGCTGGCCAGCACACCGGTCAGGGACCACAGGAACAGCTGGCTAACGCTCGTATCCGTCCGCGCCAACATCACCGAACCGCCGCCGACCAAGACGAGGAAGAAGGCGCCCGGCGGCGGCAGGCGCAGCGCGTTCTGGGTAAAGCCGCAAAGCGCGGCGAGCAGGAGGGAATAAAGACCGGCGAGCAACAGCCACCAGTGCCCGTGCCCGGGGACGAAAATGAGGTGGCCGACCAGCACGCCCACGGTCGCCACGGTGGTCAGGGCTAAGCCAGCGGTGAGGATGACGCGGGGCCGGGTGCGAAAGGGGTGGCCTTCGCCGAAAATCACGGCGAAGGCGCCGGTGGCCAGCAGCAGGATGGCGTAGTCGTGGCCGGTGAGCATGGCGAAGGCGCCGGGAATTAGCAGCGCCAAGGCCGCGCGCCGGGCACCGGGCCAGCGCACGGAGGCGGTATTAAAGGCGGTCAGCAGCTGGGTGGTGCTGGGGCGTTGCGGGATAGGGTGGTCGGTGCTCACGAGCCTGCGGGACTCCTTTCGCTAGAAATGTTTACCGCAACCACCTTACGCCGCGCGAGCTTATTGCCCAGCGGCGGCGATGAGCCGGCGGGTGTAGTCGCTCTTGGGCTTCGACCACACGCGCTCGGTGGGCCCGTGCTCGACCAGTTCGCCGCGGTTGAGCACGGCGACCCTATCGCAGAGCCCGCGCACCACGGAGAGGTCATGGGTGACAAATAGCAGGGTCAGCCCGCGGTCCTCGATGAGGCGGGCGAGCAATTCCAGCACCTGGGCTTGCACGGACATGTCGAGGGCGGAGACGGCTTCATCGGCAAGCAGGATATCCGGTTCGCCGCATAGGGCGCGGGCGATGGAGATGCGTTGGCGTTGCCCGCCGGAAAACTCGTGGGGATAGCGGTCGAGCGCCTCGCCGGAAATGCCCACTTCTTCCAGCGCGGCGGCGGCGCGCTCGCGCTGCTCGGCCTTGGACAGGCGCCCGGGAATGGCTTCGGCGATGGATTTCCAGATCTTCAGCCGCGGGTTCAGCGAGCCTTGCGGGTCTTGGAATACCATCTGCACGCGCCCATCCACGGTGCTGGTTCCAGAGGTCGGGGCATCCAGCCCTGCCACGATTTTTAGCAGGCTGGTTTTGCCGGAACCGGAGCCGCCGACGATGCCGAGCCGCTCGCCGCGGCGCATGCGGAGATCGATCCCCGCCAGTGCGGCTTGGGAGCCATGCTGCTTGCCGATGCCCTCCAGCATCACCACATCCTTCCCCTCACCCGCCGGGGTGAGGGCGAAGTCCGGCGGCTGCGAGGCCGAGACCAGCTCTTGGGTATAGGCGTGGCGCGGCTGAGTGAGCACCCGCTCGGTGCGGCCTTCCTCCACGATGTCGCCATCGCGCATGACCAGCACCCTCGGACACATGCGCTGGATGACGTTGAGGTCGTGGGTGATAAAGAGCAGGGCGGTGCCGCGTTGTTCGGTAACGCGTTCGATGACGCGGAGGACCCCGTCCTGCGTGGTGGCATCGAGGGCGGTAGTGGGCTCATCGCAGATGAGCACGTCGGGGCTGCCTGCCATCGCCATGGCTAAGAGCACGCGCTGGCGCTGCCCGCCGGAGAGTTGGTGGGGAAAGCGCGAGGCGAAGTCGGCGTCGAGGTCGACTTCTTCTAGGGCCGCGGCGGTATCGTGCGCGCCGGCGTGGGTGAGCTGGGCACTAATGCGCATTAAGGGATCCAGCGCGCTCATGGGTTCTTGAAAGACCATGGCCATGGTCTTGCCGCGCAGCGGGCGGATGGCGGAATCCCGCGCGCCGATGATCTGGTGATCGGCCACGGTGACCTCACCGGTGGCGGAAATGCTCGTGGGCAGCAGCCCCATGATGGACAGCGCGGTCAGTGATTTACCGGAGCCGGATTCGCCGATGATGCCGAGCTTTTCGCCCGCCTCGAGCTCGAAGCTAATAGGGCCGACGAGGGAAGATTCGGAGGCGCTGAGGCTGAGATCGCGCACGCTTAAAAGGCTCATCGCGTGGCTCCTTTCATGCGGGGGTCGAGGGCGTCACGGAGGGCATCGCCAAGCAGGTTAAAGCCCAAGACCGTGGCGGCGATGGCAAGGCCTGGCCAGAGGGCCTGGAGGGGATCGGTGCTCAGCAGCGATTGGGAATCCTGCAGCATGCGGCCCCACGAGGCGGCCGGGGGAGGGGTGCCCAAACCGAGGTAGGACAGGCCCGCCTCCGCGAGGATGGCGAGGGCAAAATACACCGAGGCCTGGACGATGATAAGGCTCGCGATATTCGGGAGGACATGGCGCACCGCCACCTTCCATCCCGGCACGGCGGAGATGCGGGCGGAGGCGATATAGTCCTGCGTGACCACCTGCAGCGTGCCTGAACGCGCCACGCGGGCAAAGGACGGGATGCCGGAAATACCGATGGCAATCATGGCCGTGAGCGTCGATGGGCCCCAGACCGCGCCGGCGATAATGGCGAGCAAAAGCGCCGGGAAGGCGAGTACGACGTCGGCGCCGCGCATGACCAGCGCTTCTACCCAGGTGCCGCGGCGCATGCCCGCGAGGATCCCCAGCGGGATGCCGATAAGCCCTGCGATGCCGACGGCGATAAGCCCCACGAAGACCGTGATTTTCGCGCCCGCCATGATGCGCGAGGCGGTATCGCGCCCGAAGCGGTCCGTGCCCAAGAGATGATCTGCGGTGGGGCCGGACAGCCGGCTGCCCGGTTGCGCGAGGGTGGGATCGTACGGCGTCCACACCAGCGATACGAGGGCGATTACTACGACCGCGCCGACGAGCACGGCGCCTAGCCAACCAGAAAAACGCATTTTCATCGTGCGTCACCTGCCTTGATTCGGGGATCGATGAGGCGGTAGGCGACATCGGTAAGCATGTTTACTGCCAGCGCGAAGGTGACCAGCAGCATGACAAGCGTCTGCACCGTGGTCAGATCGCGCACGGAGACTGCATCGAGCAGCATGGAACCTACGCCGGGGATGACGAAGACGGATTCAATGACCACGGCGCCTACCACCATCGAGGTCAATTGCAGGCCAGACACCGTCAGTACCGGCAGCGCGGCATTGCGCAGCCCGTGGCGGCGCAATGCCTCCCGCGGGGAATCGCCCAGGGCGCGCGCGGTGCGGATATAGTCTTGGTCCATAACGTCGAGCACCGAGGAGCGCATATAGCGCGTGAGCATCGCACCCTGGACCAGGGCCAAGGCGATGACCGGCAGGATGAGGTGGCGCAGGAAATCGCCCACGCCGCGGTTAGGTGGCACCCAACCATTGGCCGGCAGCCAACCCAGGTGGACTGCAAAAATGGCCACCAAGATGATGCCGACTAAGAAGCTCGGCACGGCGATGCCCAGCTGCGTTCCCGCAGAGACCAAGCCGGCAACCCGCGAATTGCGGTTATGCGCCAGCCACATGCCAATGGGAATCGCGCAGGCCAGCGCCAAGGCCATGGCCAGGCCGATGAGGATGAGCGTGACCTGCAGACGGTCAAGGACGAGCGGGGTGATGTCCTGCTGCGAGGACAGTGACTTGCCGAAATCGCCGGTGGCAAGGCCCTTTACCCACTCGCCGTACTGCGTGAACAGCGGACGATCGAGGCCGAGTTCCGCGCTGAGCTCGGCGATGGCGTCATCAGTGGCATTGACCCCCAACGCGACGCGCGCCGGGTTGCCGGGCACGGCGCGCATGAGCGCGAAGATGATGAGGGAGGCGAGAAAAAGCGTGAGCACGAAGCGCAGCAGCGGCCGGATTATGGCCTGTGCCCGAGAACTACTCATTGGTCCTCCTTTTTGTCGGTGAGATCGCGCAATACGATCGCGTCGGTGACTTGATCGGTGTGCAAGCCGCTGATGCCGTGGCGCGTTAGAACGACATTCGGCATATTCATTACGGTCAGCGCGCCGGCATCGGCCATGATCTGGTCCACGACCTGCGTCATGCGGTGGGGATAGTCTTCAGGCGCTGCGGTATCGGCCTTTTCGAGCAGCTCGCGCGTGCGGGCGGAATCGTAATTCAGGTAGTAATCCGGGTTGCCAAAAAGCGCCGGGATATCGCGGGCCTCCACGTGGGAGATAATCGACATCTGGTAGTCCTTGGCACCGTGGACCTGGCCCAGCCACACGGCGGGGAACTCGGCGGTTTCGAGGGTGACATCGAAGCCGACATCGGAAAGCTGCGAATACAGCAGCTCGGAGATGGCCTGGGCATAGTAGAGCGTGGGCACGGTGATGGTAAGTGGGGTGCCTTCGGCGCCGGCATCGGCAAGCAGCGAGCGGGCCTTATCCGGGTTGAAGTCGTAATAGTTCTTGCCCTCGAACCAAGGATCGGTAGGCGGCATGGGCGCGCCGCCGGTATCGGTGGCCATGCCGGACCACACGATGTCATTGGCCGCCTCGCGGTCGACAGCGTAGGCCACGGCCTGCCGCACGCGCGGATCGTCGAAGGGGGCGCGGTCATTATTCATCGATAGCAGGACCTCACCATTGGTGGTGCCTACGTTGGTATCGATGGAATCATCCAGGGAATCGAGGATTTCGGGATTACCCACGCCCCAGACGACGTCCACTCCGCCCGAACGCAGCGCGGTGACCGAGGAAATGGCATCGGGGAAGTAGCGCACCGTGACATCGTGCTCAGACGGTGTGCCCCAGTAATCATCGCGCTTGTGCAAGGAGACGAATTCTGAGGGGGAAAATCCAGCCACCTCGTAGGGGCCGGTGCCGATAGGCTTCGCTGCAAGGTCATCCACGCCCTTAGGTGACATCATCGCGCCGATGGTGGTGCCCATGGACCACAGCCAGCGGTTAGAGGGCTTTTCCAGGCGCACCTTGAGGGTGTGATCATCGACCGCGGTGGCGCTTTCGACTGGGTCCATTGCGGCGGAAATGCCGTTGGCCCAGTCATTTTTTACGTAATTAATGGAAAAGGCGGCGGTCTGCGCGGTGAAGGGATCGCCGTTGGAGAAGGCCACGTCATCGCGCAAGTGAAAGGTATAGGTCTTCGCATCTTCACTGATGTCCCAGTCCTTGGCCAAGCCTGGGGTGATGGATCCATCTTCATCGATGCGCACCAAGGTCTCATAGACGTTATCCATGAGCACCGACGGCGCGGCGGCCCCACCGGTAGTGGTGAAGTCGAGCGAGGTGGCCCCCGAACTAGATGCCACCGTTAGGGCGGCGTTGTCGCCGGAGGTATCGACCACCGCCGTATGGCCCGCTGAACAAGCTGTTATCGTGCCCAGCGCTGTCACCATCGCGAGACAGCCCAGCGCTGAGCGCGCACGCAAAATTTTCATAGATGAAGAATAACTTGTGTGTTACTCAACACATAAACGCCCTAAAACCATTCGGGGGGAGGCATATATTGCCATTAATTAGGGCCATCTCAGCGGGTTGTTTTGCGGCGGGTTCGGTAGCGCTGCGCGGCCAGCGTTGAGGTCGAGGGCGGCCCAACGCGGCGCTGTGTAGCGCAGCGAGGCGGGGGTTTAGCGCGGGGTGCCCGCTACGTTGGCTGGATCGAGCTGCCAGCCCTCAGCAAGCACGTGCATGTTCTTGATGACGTTTTCGTGCGAGCTGGACTGCAGGGAAATCATCAGCTCATCGGCCTTGGCGTGCTCTTGGAACTTCTCCAAGTATTCGGTGACTTCCTTGGTGGTACCGACCGCGGAGTAGCGCAGCATGTCCAGGATTTGCTGGCCTTGGTAGGACTCGATGATTTGCTCTACCTGCTGGTCGGTCAAGTACTTGCCGCGGCCGGCGAAAGACTTCACGCGGTTGAAGCACACGCGCTCGTACTCGGCTTCTGCCTCTTGCATAGTATCGGCGGCAGTGACGTTTACTCCGGCGATGACGTAGGGCTCGCTAAACCGCTCGGAAGGCTGGAAGTTTTCCCGGTAGTAGGTGGTTGCTTCCTCGAGGTGCTGCGGGGCGAAGTGGGAGGCAAAGGCATAGGGCAGGCCGAGTTTTGCCGCGAGCGAAGCGCCGAACATGGACGAGCCTAGAATATAGATAGGAACGTTCGTATTAGCACCGGGAATCGCGCTGACCCCGGGGATATAGGCCTTGCCCTCGAGGTACGCATTGAGCTCTTTGACGTCTTCTGGG
This sequence comes from Corynebacterium sp. KPL2895, assembly GCF_040225815.1. Lineage (NCBI taxonomy): Bacteria > Bacillati > Actinomycetota > Actinomycetes > Mycobacteriales > Corynebacteriaceae > Corynebacterium > Corynebacterium sp. KPL2895. Next base: position 12,876 of record NZ_JBEHFY010000012.1, on the reverse strand, counting down.
AAGCGCTCGGCGGATTGCCCATCGCGGCGCAGCGCACGGCCCAAGGTATTCATGTCCGTGCCGGGGGCACGGCCGACGCCTAGGTCAATGCGGTCCGGGTACATCTCTTCCAGGGTGCCGAACTGTTCGGCGATGACGTACGGCGAGTGGTTGGGCAGCATCACGCCGCCAGAGCCCAACCGGATGCGTTCCGTCTTAGCGCCGATGTGTGCGATGAGGACGGCAGGCGCGGAGGACATAATGGACTTCATATTGTGGTGCTCGGTGTACCACATGCGGGAATACCCCAGTTTTTCGGCTTCTTGGGCTAATTCCACCGACCGGTTAATGGATTGGGCAGGGGTTTCACCGTCATAGATGGTGCAAAAGTCCAATACGGAAAGTGGCGCGTGATCAGTCATGGGAAAATAATCCTTTTTCTCGCGGGGATAGTACCTATAGTGCAACGGTACGCGGGGCGGGGCTATTCCGTCCTTTTTCACGCGACCATGCGCATCCCGGCGACCCAAGCTGAGTTGAACCGCAGACAGAAACCCGCCGCGGAACCCGAGGAATGCGGGCCCGCGGCGGGGAGTGGAAGGAGAGAGCTTAGCTCTTTGGCGATGCCGCTGCATCGAGCGGCGAGTCAACGACGGCATCGCCGTCAGCATCGGCCGCCGCGGTCACGGAGTTGGAGTGCTTCTCGCCAGCCTTGGTGGAGATATCCACAATCAGGCCAATGATTGCCGCGATGACGGTAGGTGCAATCCAGCCGAGATCCACCGCTTGGCCCGGCGCCAGCGACAAGATGGGATCCAGGGCGGCGGTGCCCCAACCCTGCGCGGAAATGACGGTCAGGGCGGACCAGATGACCGATACCCACAGGGCAAGGCGGTAGGTCCAGTAGAACACGACGGACCTCTTTACCGCCGGCTGGATAAGCGTGAGCAGGATAAGGGAGATAGCCGGTGGGTACAGGAAGGTGATAAACGGCACCGCGATGGACAGCACAGTGTCGAGGCCTTGGAAGGCGAAGAGGATGGACATCGCGGTAAAGATGCAGGCCCACAAGTGGTAATTCGTCTTCGGCACCAGCATCTCGAAGAACGCGGAGGTGGCGGTGATAAGGCCCACCGCGGTGGTCAGGCAGGCGAGGACGACGATGGCGGAGAAGAGGGCCTGGCCGAAGGTGCCCATGGTGAGATTGGCGGCCTCGGCAAGCAGCGGCGCACCGGATTCATAAGACTGGCCATCGGGCAAGGTCTGGCCCACCCAGGCAAGGCCCAGGTAGATGGCGGCAAGCAGGATACCGGCGACCAGCGCTGCGGTAATGGTGCCCTTCACCAGGGATTTTTGGGTTTTAAAGCCCTTAGAGCGCAGGGAACCCACGATGACGATGGAAAAGGCCAAGCCAGCGATGGCGTCCATGGTGTTATAGCCCTCGAAAAGGCCGGTGACCATGGGGGAAGAGACGTAATCTTCGGTGGGCATCTGGGGATCGCGCGGGTGATTCAGCGCCGCCAAAGTAATGAGGACGACCAGCAGCGCAACCAGGGCCGGGGTGAGGAATTTGCCCAGGGTATCGATGATGGAATTGGGTTTCCACGCCAGGCCCAGCGCGATAAGGAAGAAGACGGTATTGAATGCACCGCTGGCCATGGTGCCTTCCCAGCCCAACAGGGGAGTAATCGCCGTTTCCATGGATACCGCGCCGGTACGCGGGAGCGCGTAGAAAGCACCGATAGAAAGATAGGACAGGGCGGAAAAGACGACGCCGAAGATCGCGCCGCCATTTGCGCCTAAGTCACGGACGGAACGGCCGGAAATCGCGACCGCGATAATGGCCAGGACGGGCAAGAGCACGCCGGCGGCGAGGAAGCCCAGCACGGCGGGCCAGAAGTTGGTGCCGGCGGAAACGCCCACCATCGGTGGGAAAATGAGGTTGCCGGCGCCGAAGAACATCGAAAAGAGCATGAGCGAGGCAATGACAACGGTGGCCTTGCTCTTGGGGGTGCCTGAGGCAGTGGTGGTAGCCATCCTGGCTCCTTAACATTGCGTACTAAAACCATCAGCCGCGCCGAGAGCCGAGGTGGCGAGGGCGCGACCAGGAATGTGAATTCTGTAGCCCTATAGGGGCTATTCATGTAATGAGATATTACTGCCCACCTGTTGAGAAATCAAAGCATGGTGAAAATACAATAAATGCCCCATCGCGTGTGCGATGGGGCGAGGAGAAAGGGTGGCTGGGAACTAGTCGAGCTCGGCGAAGGCCTTTTCCATGCGGTCGAGTGCCTCGCTCAAGATTTCGCGGGAAGTGGCGAAGTTCAACCGCGCATGACCTGGGCCACCGGTGCCGAAGGTATCGCCCTCGTTGAGGGCCACGCGGGCGTTTTCGCGCAGCCACTTGGCAGGTTGCGGATTGCCGGCGATGGCGGTATCGGAAAAGTCCAGCCACAACAGGTAAGTGGCTTGGGGCTGCGTAGTCTTCAGTCCAGGGATGCGCTGTGGCAATTCTTCTACCAGCCAGTCGCGGGTCTCGCGCAGGTACTCGATTTCCTCGTCCAAGAAGCCCCCGCCGTGGCGGTAGGCGGCCTCGGCGGCAAGCACGCCCAAGGTGCCGGTGCCGTCTTTGGCCACGCCGGTAAGCCCGTTCCACTTCTGGGCATCGGCGGCATTGGAAAAGATAATCTGCGCGCACTTGAGGCCCGCGGTATTAAAGGCCTTGGAGGTGGCGGTGACCGTAATGGTGCGCTGCGCTGCTTCCTCGCTTAGCGATGCCACCGGAATATGCTTTCCTTCATAAACCAGCGGGGCATGGATCTCATCGGCCAAGATGCGGCCATCGTATTTCTCCGCCAACTCCACCAACCCGCGGAGGTAGTCCTCCGACAAGACGTGGCCGTGCGGGTTATAGGGGTTGGCCAAGAGAATTGAACCGGCGCCGTCTTTGAAGGCTTGCTCGATTTCATCTAGCTCGAGGCTGGTTTCGATCTTCTCGCGCCCCGCCGTGCGGGGGAGTTCGAGCAGCGGTGGGTAGGAAGGTACGGGCACGATGACGGGGGAATCATCGCGGGTAAAGTACTGCACGCCGAGCAAGAGGCCGCGGACGACATCGCCTATCCAGAAGATGTGATCGGCATTGGGGCGCCAGTCGTAGCGCTCCGCATAGAAATCGGCGACTGCCTCGCGCAGCCCCGAGGCCTTGGGGGAGGGGGTATAGCCGAAGGTTTCATTATCCACCATCTCCTGCAGCGCCTTTTTGACGGCGGGGGCGGTGGGGAAATCGGACTCCGCGATCCACAGCGGGAGGATGTCCTCATCAAAGACTGTCCACTTGCGGGTACCGCGGGCTTGCAACTCTTCTAGGCTAGGAAACTGCATGCACACAAGCTTAACGCTTTAAGCGCAGCAGTCCCAGTGGATTTATTCACTTTCTTCGCCGTGCTGGCTGTGGGAGTTGGTGCCGGTGACAAAGCCGTACTTTTTCAGCCGACGGCGGTCCGCGGCGGAGCTGGATTGGGTGAGTTTGAGCAGCTCGGCATAAATGCCGCCGGATTGCGCGAGTTCGGCAGGCGAGCCCATTTCATCGATCCGCCCTGCCTCGAGGGTGATGATGGTATCGACATCCGCGATGGTGGATAGGCGGTGCGCGATAATCAGCGTGGTCCGGTCTTTCATCAGCTCATCCAGGCCGGCTTGGACGGCGCGTTCGGCCTTGGTATCAAGCGCGGAGGTGGCCTCATCGAGCACTAAGATAGGGGCATCTTTCAGCATGGCGCGCGCAACGGAAACGCGCTGTTTCTGCCCGCCGGAAAGTTTTAGCCCGCGCTCACCGATTACCGTGTCATAACCATCCGGGAAGGCCTCAATGAAGTCATGGGCATTGGCGCGCTTGGCGACGTCTACGATTTCTTCCTCCGTGGCCCCAGGCTTGCCATAGGCAATATTGTCGCGGATGGTGCCCGAAAAGAGGTAAGACTCTTGGAAAACCACGCCAACAGAGGCGCGCAAGCGAGACGCAGTGAGGTCATCGACGCGGTGGCCTAGTACATCGAGGTGGCCGGCCGAGGGGTGATAAAGGCCCAGCAGCAGGTTGACCAGGGTGGATTTACCGCCGCCCGATTCGCCCACGAGCGCGACCTTCTGGCCCTCGTGGGCGGTAAAGGAGATGTTGATGACGACGGGCTTTCCTTCTTCATAAGCAAAGGAGACGTCATCAAAGGCAAAGACCGGCGCGCCGGGGGTTGGCTCTAATGGGGTGATGGGGGTGAGGTTGAGCTCGGGGGTGCCGGAATCCGTGATGGCGGCGACCAGCTCGCGTGGGGCGGTGGGCTCCAAGTCTTCTTCCATGACCTTGAAATAGTCGCGTGAGCCGGCGATAGCGCGCTGGGCCGTATCGATCATCCAGCTCATCATGAATACGGGCTGTTTGGCCATGGTGACCATTTGCAAGAGCATGACCATATCGCCGATGGAAAAGTGGCCTTCGAGGGTGCGCCAGAAAATGACCGCATAGATGCCCAAAAAGATTATGGCCATGGCGATGCCGCGGAAGGTATCCATCATGTGCCACCAGCGGGACTGCGGCCGCGTGGTGTCAACAACGGTGCCATAGCGCTGGGCAAAATGGTCCAGCTCGCGGGATTCGGCGACGAAGGATTTGGTGACCTTGACCTGGCCTATGACCTCAGCAAAGCGGCCATTGGCCTGGTCGATGTTTTCGTTTTTAATGGCCTCAAATTTTTGCCAGCGCTTCGAAGTTAGCGCGGTTAGCCACATATAAATGGGGAAAAGCAGCGCCAATAGAATGGTCAGGGGCCAGTAATACCAAGCGGTAATGGCTAATACCGCGATGGTCTGGATGATCATCGTGAAAAAGTTATTGGCAAAGGACTGGATAAACTGCGTGATATTCGCGATAGAGCGATCCAGCCGGGCAATGATTGTGCCGGTGACCTGATTATCGTAATAACCCTGCGGCAGCGCCAAGAGCTTGGCAAAGTAGCGATTGGATAAAATTTGTCGCAAGCGCGAGACCATGACATCGCCGATATAGCTGCCGACATTCCGAAATAAAGCATTGGCGGCATCGGCCAGGAAAAGGGCGAGGGCTAGGAAAAGGACGGCCCGCAGGGCATCGCCAAGCGGCTCGTTTGTTTGTAGCGCCTCAACGATAATGTCGGTGGCTTCCCTGGTAAGGAAGGGTGAAATCAACGCAAGGACGGCAGTGACCGTCGCTGCGAGCAACACGCCGAGATAATAGGGCCACAGGGCAGAAGCGCTGCGGGTAATGCGTACGAGGGATTTCATGAAGGGATGCTCAATTCAAAGACGCGTGGAGGGAGAGTACCTAAAAGAGACATTCCAGTATGCCACACGCCACGGCGCGCAGCCCAGATGCATACCTTGGGCCGGCTTTCGGCTAAAGTATCTGTGCAGAAATAAACTTAATCTTCGCGTGCAAAGGATCCATCCACGGTGAAAATTTCTCACACTTTAGGCGCAGGCGTGGTCAGCCTTCTCGCCGTGACCCTGGCCGGATGCAGCATTCTCCAGCCGGAAGAGACCGGGTTGGGGGACAATATCACCGTCTCCAGCTCGGAAGAAGCGCCTTATCAAGCGGAAGACACCGACGATAAGGAAGTTACTTCCAACCTGGCGAGCCCGGTGAAAGATGCCGGCCTCGGCGTCAGCTGGGAGCTGCAGGGGGTTTATACGGATAGTAATTCCGGCGGTTCCGTGGTGACCATTTTGCTCAAGAACGAAAACGAAATGGCCCTGCCCGCCGATGCTTTCGACGACCCCGTCCTCGAGCGCGCCGACGGAAATGGCGGCTGGTCTAAGGTAAAAGCCCTGCCGTATGACGAGAACTCCGCGCCTGGCGTGGAACCCCCGGGCCTCGATCACCCGCTGGGCGCGGGTGCCGCGGTTAACCTGCAATATCGTTACGATGTCGCACCGGGCAATCTCTGGAATGCCCGCCTACACATTGGAAACGTCACCTGGGTGGGGGATCTGAACCTATGACGGAACGGGTAGTCCTGGCGGGTGCTGATGGAAAAGCCATTGGTACTGCCCTCAAATCCGAGGTGCATACCACCGACACTGCCTTGCACTTTGCCTTTTCCGCGTGGGTTACCTGCCAAGGAAAAGTACTCATCACCCGTCGGGCGCTGAGCAAACAAACCTGGCCCGGCGTGTGGACCAATTCCTTCTGCGGGCATCCTGGTCCGGGGGAGTCGACTGCCGATGCCGTCATTCGCCGCGCCGAATTCGAGTTAGGGATTCCGGCAGACGCGCTGTCCAACCTGCGCGAGGTGTTGCCCACCTTTTCCTACCGCGCGGTAGACTCCTCCGGCCTTGTGGAAAATGAAATCTGCCCCGTCTACTGCATAGAGCTCGATTCCCAGGCGCAGTGGCAGCCGAACCCGGACGAGGTCGACTCCTGGGAATGGGTCGAGCCAACCCGCCTCATCGCCGCAGCCGATGCCGTGTCGGCGGTATTTAGCCCGTGGATGTGCGAGGAACTGGCGGAAGCTGAGTTGCGCACGGCGCTTCAGGCGTAGGCACAGCAGCAGTTAGTCTTCCTCATAAAACGCCGCGGCCACGTAATCCAGGGTGGCATAGGCAATGCGCCGATCCCCGGTATCCAAATCAAATTCGAGCACGCGGTGGTCGCTGCCATAGCGGGGGAAACCCGCCTCCCCTGTGGTGGCGAAGTGGCAGAGCCACTCATTTAGCTCGCAGTCGGTGCCGAAGAGCGGGTAGAGCTCATCGCAGTGCAGCGCCGGCTTAAGCTTCCTCGTAAACTCCATCATCCAGGTAGGCCCCGGAGCGCCGGAGGCTACCTGCGCCGTCCAGCGGCGAACGAGGGAATCGCCTATCATCCGGCCCATGAGGCGGTCCGGGTCCACGTACTGCGCGAGCTGGCGCCATTGCGTGTAGCGCCCGTGTGGGAAGCCGAAGCGCTGGGAAAGGTAGTTACAAATAAACTTGCCCAGGGCCATATTATCGATGCGCTTGCCGGCTGGAAGATCGTAAAACTCATCCCGGGTGGAGCTCACCACGATGGGGATATCCGCCAATTCAGATGCCTGCATTGGTGCCGGGCCGAGGGCCAAGTCATAGCGGTGCTTCTTGCGGAACTTTTTATAGCCCTTTTCTAGTGCCTCGGGCGACAGCGATTCCAGGGCATTGGGCTCGATGGGTACCGACAGGCACCTGTGCAATCCCGCCACGCGGTGCTCAAAGGTATCGCGGGGATAGGCAGGCGATAGGGCGAGGACGCGCCGAAAAGCACCGCGGTAGTGATCGCGCCGGGCAAGCCACAGGCTAATCGCCGCACCGGCGGATTGGCCTACCAGGGTGATATTCGTTTTATCCCCGCCAAAGGATTCGATATTGTCCTGTAACCACTCCAAAGCCAGCACGCAGTCATCGATGCCGCGGTAGCGGTCCGCTTCATCGTCAGCAAAGCGAGCAAAACCGGCCAGGCCCACGCGGTAGCCCACCCGGACTTGGATGATGCCCTTGCGGGCCGTCACCGTGCCTGGCACCCGCTCGTCCTCATGCGAGCCGCCTTCAAAGCTTCCCCCGTGGATATAGACCACCACGGGGCAATCCGCAGCGTTGTCGGGGGCGGTGATGCTGAGTGCTACCTCATCCGGTTGCGGTGTGCGTGCATCCTGGTCGAGGGGTTTTTCCAGCGGCCGCGCTGGGGCAAAGCGGCTAGGTATTTCGCAAAAGCGCAGCGAATGAAAATAGGAGAGGCCATCGCGGCTAAAGCCGGTGATACGTCCAGATGGGGTGGCAATGGTGACGGGTATCTGTGCGCTCGACATACCTGCCAGATTACCGTGGGGCAGTAATATAAGAACCCATGGAGTGGTTGACTGACGTGAGCAGCGCATTTTCGCAGTTCTTGGTGCAGGCGGCCGTGTGGGTACAGATGATCATCGTGGTAATCATCGTGGTTCCCATCATGATTGGGCTGGCCTGGTGCCTGATGTGGGCCGTAGACCGCAGCGCCGGCCTAATTTCCCAGTTTCGCAATCGCGGCACTACAGTAAAAGACCATGGCTGATCAACATTCGGAGGGCACGGGCGATAACGCAGCGAGCGGCGACGTACCCGGCGCCAGCTCGGATAGGATCCAGCCGGTAGATCCCCGCGAAGGCCTGTGGGATCCAGAGCGCAAAAAAGATGAGCGCGCCGCAACTACGCCGGTTGTCGGCACCTCCCAGCCCGTTCGCCGCAAACGCTCTCTGCCTAAATCCCGGGTCTCGCTCACGCTGTGGTCCATGATTGCGTTGGTTCTCATCGTTGCGCTAATCGGTAGCCTGTGGCCCTAGGGCAAATTGGTGGATTACTCTAATAAATGGACCGCTCTGATGCTATAAGCCCTGAATAATTACCACTTCGATCGTGGGTGAAACGCGTTGATTCGCCATCCGGTTGGTACAGTAGGCACAGATTATTATTAGCTGTGCGAAAGGACATCGCGTGACCCTGCAACAAGTGCACACTCCGGCGGAATTTACCATTGAGCCGGGGGAAACCTGCCTCACCGCCCTGATGGATACCGCGAAGAAGCGCCCGCACGGCGTGATGTTTACGCGCCCAGCTAATTACGAGTGGGTTAATGTCACCGGAAAAGAATTTATTGATGAGGTCTTTGAAGTAGCTCAAGGCTTAATCGCGCTAGGCGTGAAGCAGGGCGATCGCATTGCCCTCATTTCTGCTACCCGTTACGAATGGTCCCTGCTGGACTACGCCATTTGGGCAGCCGGCGCGGCATCGGTTCCGGTCTATCCTTCCTCCTCTGCCTCCCAGGTGCGTTGGATTATCGAGGATTCCGGGGCGGTACTTGCGATTACCGAAACCCGCGAGCACTCCGAATTGGTAGAAAACCTGGTCCTACAAGACGACGGGGAACCAAACCTAAAAGGCTCGCCGTCGCGGCTGCGGCGCGTATTGGAGATTAACTCCTCCGCCATCAATACCTTGAAATTCGAAGGCCGCAGCGTTGGCACCGACGAGGTGTCTGCTCGCATTGCCGCCACCAATACCGATGATCTTGCCTCCTTGGTTTATACCTCCGGCACCACCGGTCGGCCGAAGGGTTGCATCCTGACGCACCGGAATTGGCTCTCGGAAGCTAGGGCGCTGACCACCAATCCCATCGGCGTATTCGCCGTGCCGGGTAGCCATACCCTGACATTTTTGCCCTTGGCCCACGTTTTTTCCCGTGCCGTATCGATTGCCGTGGCTATTCGCGGTGCTTCGCAGAATCACTGGTCCGATTTTTCCACCATCTCCATCGAGTTTGCCCGCTCTCGCCCCAACGTGATTTTGGGCGTGCCGCGCGTATTTGAAAAGGTCCGCAACTCTGCGGCCTCTAAGGCAGCGGATTCTGGCATCAAGAGCTTCCTTTTTGAGCAGTCCGAAAAGATCGCCATCGAATACTCCAAGGCACTCGATACGCAGGAAGGCCCAGACCGCCTGCTGAAAATTAAACACAAGCTCTTTGACAAGCTGGTCTATTCCACCATCCGCCAGGGCGTGGGCGGCAATGTTCGGTACTGCATTACCGGCGGCTCCGCGATGGGCCACGATTTATTGCACTGGTTCCGCGGCATCGGAGTTCCCGTTTATGAAGGCTATGGCCTGACCGAGACCGCTGCGGCCGCGGCCGTGGACTACTTGGACCAATCCATTGGTACCGTCGGACCGCCGCTGGGCGGGGTGACCATGCGTATTAACGATGACGGCGAAGTCTGCATCAAGGGCGGCATGGTCTTCCAAGGGTATTGGAATAACCCCGAGGCCACGGAGGAAGCCTTCGAGGATGGCTGGTACAACACCGGTGACTTGGGGGAAATCGACGATGATGGCAAGCTCACCATCACCGGCCGCAAGAAGGACTTGATTGTCACCGCGGGCGGCAAGAATGTATCGCCTGGCCCGATGGAGGATATTCTGCGCGGCCACCCCCTGATTTCGCAGGCCATGGTCGTAGGCGATGGCAAGCCGTTCGTGGGAGCGCTAATCACCTTGGACCCGGATATTCTCAAGCGGTGGAAATTGGACCACAATATCCCAGAAAACCGCTCCATGAGCGATATCGCTACCGACGCCACCCTGCGCGCCGAGGTGCAAGACGCCGTCAACAAGGTGAACTCCACGGTCTCCCACGCGGAGGGCATCAAGAAGTTCTACATCCTAGAAAGCGACCTTACTGAGGATGAAAATGAGCTCACCCCAACGATGAAGGTCAAGCGCAACGTGGTGGCCCAACGCTATGCCAGCGCTATTGAGCACATTTACAAGCGCTAGAAAGAGCCCAAACGGGTACACCCGGGGATTTTATTCCCCGGGTGTTTTCCTTCTTGCAGGTCACAATGGCGCAAGCGCGAACCTGCCATAAACCTGTGAAACGCTTCGGAGTGTCGCGCTCTCGCGGTGGGCGATCTGGCATAGAGTCATGAGTCGTCGCCGAAAACCTCAACCTCTACTAGAGGTTAGAAAATGAAAACCGCGGAAGGAGTGGCTCGAAGCCTATGCAGAAGATCGCCGCCGAGCTGCGTCACCGCGAGCTCACCCAGGAGATTTATAATATCGGCGACGAAGTCGCGGAATACCTCGAGCACCTTATTGAAGCAATCGAGGATTGGGATGAGGAACTATCCATGGATTGCCTGGCAGAACTCGGCGATATCGTCGACGATGCCCGCGTGGACTCGGGGCGCTGCGTGGGTGAGCTAATTGGGCTTCGCCAAGCGCTAGTGTCCGGCGTGCGTTCGGGAACCATTTCTGCCGCTCCCTCCGGCGCGAATGATGCGGAGGAGCCGGAGCAGCTCACCCCGCGCCTATTGGATGAGCGCTATCCCATTGCCAAGCCCATCGTCGTGCACGAACTGGCAGAGGCGCTGCGCCAGCGCACACAGGCGGTAGCAGATTACCTCCGCGAGGTCGTGGAATACGTGCTGGCGCAAACCGATGCCGTCGCCCGCAACCTCGACATGGTCTCCCTGCCGCACCTGTATAAGTGCACCGGGGAATCAGCGCTTATCGCCGTGCAGGCGTGGAAGCACACCGTGCTCGATACGCACCCGGCATATGTGCGCTCCATGCGCGGGCATAATCCGCCGCAATTCCTAGAAGAACGCGCCCGCATTGCCGCGGTCGTAGAAAAAGTCCGCGCTAAGCGCGAGGCGGCACGCAGGGCCACAACTGCATAAATCCTTTAGACTTCCTTGCTTAAAGCAAGGGGATTTTAGCGGCCACCGAGATTCCCTCTCTCGGTGGCCGTTTCATTTGTAAATGACCATTCCGCGAATCTGTTGATAGCTCGGGCGGCACCGGCAATAACTTAGTGGCAGGATCGCTGGGTGCGTACTGCGTTCTGGCGCGCAGAGATAGTGGCAGTGACCTCAGAGATGAAGCGTCCCGGGTGCTGTACTAACTGCCGCGGGGAAAATCGTATGACGGTAAAACCCGCATCGTGCAGGCGCTTTTCGCGGGATTGGCCGGTTTGGTCCCGCGGCTTCGTTGGCATCGTGGTGGCCGCGGCGTCGTCTGGCCTCCCGACCGCTGTGGAAGAAGCCCCGGCCGTATGGTCATCGTTCGGTTCAGTGATGTCGATGATGTAGGTCTTATTGATACACAACTCCGCGGTAATGCCGGGAAGGGCAGTGTACTGAACCTCGAAAAACATTGGCCACGGAAAATCCGCCTGGATGAGCAGGGCGCGGGCAAAGGAAGCAAGGGGAGACGGGGAGGCGGCGCAGCTGTGGTGGATCACGTCCCGGACGACCGCGCTATTGCGCACCCTGCCCATCCGCGCGAACTCCTGCCTGAGTTTCTTCTTCGTTATCCCTGCCCTCAAGGCAGAGTCGGCGGCAATGAGGCCTTCGCGAAAACCGTGGAATCGGGCGATATCGATCACAGCTCGGGCTGGCGAAACGGTGCGGGAGCCATGCACCAGCATCGGTTCGGGTAATTTCGTTTTGCGGTACATGCGTTCTGGATGGCGCCGGTCCTTATTTGGCAAAGAGTTATGGGGAAGGGCCATTTCCACCTTTTCTTCCGCGGAGGCAAGCACCCATAGCCCGTGGACGCGGGCGGCGGACTTAGAGATGAGCACCGCGGTATAAGCGCTGCGGGCGGCGGCGATGGCGCGCAGGCGCAGCTGGGAGGATAGGCTCAAACCGTGGTAATGGTCGCGGTGTACCGCGATGCGGGGTGCGAGCTTGAGGTAGGTGCCGTTATCGAGGTCGCGGCCGAAGGTGGGATGGTTGTGCCGGATGGAAGGAATATTAGTTAGTGCTTTGCTCATGACCCCGAGCACATATGAGGCGCACGATGCCTGCTACCCGAATGCGCGCGAGGCTGTGGAGTTCTCGTTGAATCTTCACTAAGTGTGAACCGTGGTGCTCGAGTGGCGCCACGAGCTTAAGTTATCCACACCCGCGCTATGGGTGGGTTGCGCGACTGAGCTCGATTAGTACGAATCGATTACCAAGCTAGCGGCATGCTCGCGCAAATAATCTCGAAGGTAGGGCAGGGCAAAGTCTACTTGGCCACTGGCTGGTATCTCGATTAAGGTCAAGTCCGTTTGAGTGGTGTTTCTACCTTTCGATAGAGCATGCAGTGTGATGGTGTCAGGGGCCAGCACGTGCTCGGTGCTTTAACTGGTTCATGCGACCTCCTTGGTGGTGTCAGCGTCTATGACGTTGGCGGTAATCAATGCTTTGGTCTGTTCCAGGCTGGTTAGTGACATGTAGCGGTTTTGCTGGATCCAGTCATCGTGTTGTTCTGTTAGGACAGCACCAACAAGGCGCACGACAGCGTCACGATTGGGGAAGATGCCTACAACATCCGTACGTCTGCGGATTT
>NZ_JBEHFY010000011.1:0-86940 GCF_040225815.1 Corynebacterium sp. KPL2895 | reverse complement strand
CTAAGCCTGTACACGCTGATGGTACTGCAACCGGGAGGTTGTGGGAGAGTAAGTCACCGCCGACACCAAACAACAAAAAGATAACTACATACTGTTACTGGTAGTCCCCGAAAGACCACCACTCCGAATAACTGTGGGTGGTTGGTGTTTCGGGGATTTTCCGTCGTTTTACCCCCGCTGATATTTGTGACTTGTACTCTGCCGAGCTGGGGTTATGCGTGTCGGGTGTGTGGGTTTTACCCCTGGTGTCTTTTCGGGTGGGTAGTCTGATGCCTAGTTAGACGAAAACACATTCGACCATTCATGTGGAGTAATCGGGGTACTAACACGATGACAAGTAGCACACCACCACCCACCACAACAGGCCACGATCCAGTAGACGACATCATAACGGGGGATGCCCATGCAGCCGGCGGCAGCCATCAGGCACACGATCCCTGTGCCGATGGCATAGACAGTAGAGCAACCAGTACTGTCGCCGCGGATGACGGGGTTGCAGTAGGTGATGAGGCAGATGTACCGGTAGTCTTTTATGCCACCAACACACCACATAACCCTATTGCTGCAGCTGGAGTTAAGGCTAGGAAGAACTCCTGGTTGTTCTACCAATCACTACTTCCGGACTTAGATGATGACGTGGATCTGACACTGACCAGCTTGGCTAAAGACCTAGGCCTAACCTATAGCATCCTATCTGGCATTATTAGGGCACACTTCCGCATGCAGGAACTACCGCTGGTTACAGCCACCAACAGGCAGCAATGGATACTAGATACACCACGCCTTAGGGTTATCGACCGGGAAATAGAACGTGTAGGCGACAACCACGAACACATAGGCCTAGTCGATGCCGCCCTGGCAGATTTTCTCACACCGACAGCACCCAGCCAGCATGTGCCCACTGTGGCGGATATCCGCCGGTTTATCCGCGACTTCATCGACGCCCATCAGCTAGCAGTCGACGATATTGACGAGGTCGAGCCTGCCCTTAACGTAGCTGTGCATAATAACCGGGCCACGATTAGTTTGACGTGTGATAAAGCTACTGCTGCCATCATCGCCCGCCATATCGACAACCAAGCAGACAACAACAGGTGCGGTGCCGGTGAAGCTTTAATTCAACTCATCCTGGACAATACCCAGACGAAAGTCGCGATTAATACCTTCACCACCGACACCACCGGCGACAATAACGCCGCCGGTGCCGGTGCTGGTGCTGGTGAGGCGAAAGTGTATTTCCCAGGCTACGGCTGGTCCAGCATCACCAACCTAGAAAACATCGACACCTTCACCCGACAACTTAAACCAGAAGAAACCCCGGGCTACCAGCCCACCAGCCACATCCGCGCCTACACACAAGGCAGAGACCTCACCTGCCGCTGGCCCGGCTGCACCACACCAGCACACAAATGCCAACTCGACCACCGCATCGAATACAACAACGGCGGACCCACCAGCCCCGACAACCTCGTCACCCTGTGCCAACACCACCACAACATCAAAACCGACAAACGAGTCCACTACATCATGGACCCAATAACCGGCACCATCGCCTGGCTACACACCGACGGAACCTACCAAACAGACCACCCGAAAGGACCACTAGCCACCACAAACACACACTGGCACTACACCTGGAAACAATTCCTCACACACAAAAGAAACAAACACAACAACAAAAAATAAGAACCACCAACCCAGCACCACCACACCAGTGCGCCCAATTCAGCCCATGGGATGATGGGACGCAGCGAATGAGCGGGTTACTATGTAGAAAGGTAATTTCCCATTTACAAGGAGAACACGCTTTATGACTGATGCCGCGGCACGCGCCGTTGACTTGTTTAAACAATACGGAAGCGATGACACAGCCGTTATCGCCCTTGATCACGTGTCCATCGAGTTTGGAAAGAACCAATTCACGGCCATTATGGGCCCCTCGGGTTCGGGCAAGTCGACGTTGATGCACACGATGGCAGGCTTAGACTCTGCTACTTCTGGTTCGGCGTTCATCGGGGATACCGATATGTCTCATCTCAATGACAAAGACATTACGGCGCTGCGCCGTGATCGCCTGGGATTCATTTTCCAGTCTTTCAACTTGGTTCCTACCTTGACGGCTGCGGAAAACATTTCGCTGCCGACGGACATTGCAGGTAAGGACGTCGACAAGCAATGGTTTGAAGAAGTCACCCGCCGCTTGGGGCTGGCGGAGCGTTTGGAGCACCGTCCGGCGGAATTGTCTGGTGGTCAGCAGCAGCGTGTGGCATGTGCTCGCGCTTTAGTGTCGCGGCCGGAGATTATTTTTGGAGATGAGCCTACGGGTAACTTGGACTCCAATTCTTCGGCTGAGGTGCTGGATATTCTGCGCACTGCGGTGGATCAGGATGACCAGACTGTGGTCATTGTGACGCATGATGCCAAGGCGGCGTCTTATGCTGATCGCGTAGTTTTCCTTGCTGACGGCAAGCTCGTTAACGAACTGCAGGATCCGACGATGGAGGCCATTCACAATGTAATGGCAGAGATTGAGGGTTAAATGGCACGCGGAAACGCAATGCGCAGGGTGTCCGTGCGCAATATTTTGGCGCATAAGTTGCGCCTTGGGCTGACAATTTTGGCGGTGGTTTTAGGCACCGCCTTTATTGCTGGCTCTTTCATGTTCACTAACTCTTTGAAGGCTACTTTTGATTCCGCGGTGGATAACCAATTCCGCGGTGTAGACGCAGTAGTTAGTGAGAACGATGATAGTGACCAGAAGCTGGATGAAGTGCTGCGCCAACAGCTGCTTGATGATCCCGCGGTTAAAAACATCAACGTCGCTGACTCGCAGACCGTGGTTGTTGCCGATGAAAATTCGGAGGCTTTCCAAACCCAAAGTGGTACTGCGAGCCTTGTGCCGTATTACCCCGCGGATAAAACCGTCGGTGGATCTAGTGAGCTGGTTGAAGGCGATGAGCCAAAAGCCATAGATGAGGTAACGATCAATTCCTCTGCTGCGGAGAAATACGATATTTCCGTTGGCCAGAAGCTTTTGGTGGTTCATCCGGATAGCCAGGATGAGGTTAGGGTCACAGGCATCGTGGAGCCGCCGGTGGAGCAGGGCGATAGCATCGAGCTGCGGATGGGCGAGGTTGATTACCTAGGACGATTTGGTGATCCCTCCCAGCTGAAGGTCTCTGCCGCTGATGGCGTAGATGCGAATGCGCTTGTCGATGACCTCAATGACAAGTTCGACATCAAAGCCGAGTCCGGCGAGCGTCTGGCAGAGCAAACCAGTGAAGCAATGACTGAGGCCTTGAAGTTTGTGAACTACTTCCTCGTTGCCTTTGGTCTTATCGCCTTGTTGGTGGGTACCTTTATTATTGCCAATACGTTTTCCATGATCGTGGCCCAGCGCATTAAGGAGTTTGCTCTGCTGCGCGCTTTGGGCGCTTCGCGTCGCCAGATCACCAATTCTGTTGTGGTGGAATCTGTCATCGTTGGCGTACTGGGTTCCATCGTCGGTGTTCTTGCCGGCGTGGGATTAGTCGCTGTTATCAAGGCAATTATGGGCGCCAACGGTATGGACATCGGCGGCGGCTTGGGCTTGAGTGTTGCGGCCGTGGTGGTCCCCATTATTTTGGGCACGATTGTCACCGTGGTCTCCGCGTGGGCTCCTGCGCGGCGCGCGGGTGCTGTGGAACCGGTCGAGGCGATGCGCACGACGGAGTCTGCCTCCGGCTCTTCTTTAAAGGTCCGCACGATTTTCGGTGCGATCCTCATGATCGGCGGTATTATTGCGGCGTTTGCGGGCGTGCTTAGCGATGCCGAAACGAACGTCCGCGCCATTCTCGTCGGCCTCGGCGCCGTCGGAGTAATTATTGGTTTCTTCCTGGCTGGGCCCGCGCTCTCTTTGCCACTGGTGCCAACACTGGGCAAGGCTATTGGTGCGCCTTTCGGGTCCATCGGCAAGCTGGCTGCTACTAACTCGCGGCGTAACCCGCGCCGCACCGCCGCTACGGCCTTTGCCCTAACCCTGGGTGTGGCATTGGTCACGAGCATCGGCATGCTGGGGCAGACGATGAAGGCTTCCATCTCGGATACGGTGGACCAAACTATTACATCGGACTATATTTTGTCCGGTCCAAGCTCCGGAAGCTTCCCGACGCCGAAGGAAACCGGTGCGCGTGCCGCAGAGGCAGACGGTGTGGATAAGGTCATTACCGTTGGCTCGGCCCCGGTTGCCGTGGACGGTCAGGCCTCCTTGGACTTTGGCGCCGGCGGTTTGTTCACCGTGACGGTAGATGCTGACCCGACCGCGATGCTGGCGATGAACATGGTGGAAGGCGATGCCAATATTGAAGGTGGCTTTGCCGCCACAGAAGACTTCGCCAAAGAAAATGGCTGGAAGGTAGGAGAAACCTACGAGGTCACCGGAAGCGAACCAGGCAAGACCGCGGAAGCGAAACTGGTCGGTACCTTTGAGCCCATCGAGACCATTCAAAATATGGTGGTTTCGCAGGACGTGGCAGAACAGGTCGCCGCTGACGGTGAATTCTCCGTGCAGATGGTGGGCGTATTAGGCCAAGAAGGCTATGACAAGGAAGAGTTGCGCCAGAACCTCGAGGATGCTGTCAAGGATCTCGTGGTGGTACAGGTCAATACCGGTAAGGAATATGCGGGTCAGGCTGCTGGCTTCATTGACCAGATGCTGGCCATTCTCTACGGTCTTCTTGCACTAGCCGTGATCATCGCGGTACTGGGCATTGTCAATACCTTGACCTTGGGCGTTATCGAGCGCCGCCAGGAGATCGGCATGTTGCGTGCGGTGGGTACGCAGCGCCGCCAAATTCGCAGGATGATCACTCTGGAGTCGGTCCAGATTTCGCTTTTCGGCGCAATCATGGGCATTCTCATTGGCCTCGGCTTGGGGTGGTCCTTCATTGAGATCTTGAATGATCAGGGCCTTGGCGGCGCCGAGGTTCCGTGGGGCATGTTGGTAACCATGCTGCTGGGATCCGCAGTTGTGGGCATCATTGCAGCGGTATGGCCATCGCAACGCGCGGCAAAGACGCCGCCGCTGGAGGCGATTGCGGATTAATGCCTGGATATCCAGGCCTTGACCGCATCCGTGGTCTTGAGGTCTGGAAGGTAGGCGTGCATCGTCGCTAGACCGATATTAGGAAGTTTCAGCTCGTCGTCGTAGCACAGGAACCATGGGTGCTCTTCGGGCTGGAACTTCTTTTTGCTTGCCGCCAGGCTGTGGAATCCGTAGAAGGGCTCGACCTCATTGCCTAGGCGCTGCAAGAGATTGTCGAGCCAGGAGGGCGACGGTGCTTGCCCGGCCAGAGGGGCGCCGGATAAGGAGATCCAGGTAGAGCCCTCGGAGTGTGCGATGAGCAAGGCTTCTGAGATGAGCAGTTCCATAACTCCCTTGAAACCGTGCTCGTTGCGGCGCATGACGTCGAGGGTATAGCCCACGATGGAGCCGTTTTCGAAGACAGGCATCCAGCTGGTGACGCCGTGGAGGGTGCCGTCCTGGGCTTCGGCAAGCAGCAGGCGAGTGCCGGGGACCTTCATCTCTTCTAGCCCGCCTAAGGTAAATCCCATTTCGGGCAGCGCCTTTTCTGCTACCCATTCCTCGCTGAGCGCGGTGATCTTGGCGATGGTGGTCAGGTCGAGTTCAGCCCAACTGGTCCAGCGGGTGCGAATTCCTTCCTTGGTTGCTTTATTGCGGGCGGTGCGCACGTTCTGGAATTTCTTTCCCTTGAACTCTGTGCGGCAGGGCAAGACGGCCTCTTCGGCAACGTGGACGCGCTTGAGTTCTGGGTGGGCGGCGGCGAAGTCCGCGTTGACGGAATACCAAGCCACGGACCAACCCTGGTTGGAGGCGAAGGTGGCGAATTCGGTGCTGATATCGCGGCCCACGGGTGTGCCTAGGGTGAGGGCGACGCCGTTGGAGACGCGGTAGGCCACGTAGGAATCGCCGTGGAAGAAGTAGCGGTTGGATTTCCACAGGGTCATAAAGGAGAGGTGGTCGCCCGTGCCGGATTCGAGCAGGCGGCGCGCGGTGCGGATATCTGCCGCGTTTGCTGGATCGGTGGGCCGGGAGAAGCCGCGATAGAGGCGGAAGGCCACGAAGATCCAAAAGGCATTTCCTATCCACTCGTAGAGAAACCAGGTAAGGGAGGACGTGGGGATTACGTGGTGGGGAAGTATCAGGGCCACCACGGTGGGCAGGAAGCGCAACGGGGTTTCAGCGAGCACGTTCGGCAGCGGGGCGTGCAGCTGCGCGATGAGAATCCAGAGCACCGAACCGCATGCGGCGATGCCAGCGCTTAACAGAGCGGTGCGCAGGAGATAGGCGCGGTTTTCGTGGGTGGGAAACAGCCGCCGGTTAATGAGCAGGATTGCGAGCACGCTAAGCCAAGGCAGCGTGACAGGGATGAGCTCGGGGAGGAAAGAAAGCCTATAGGCAAGCAGGGCAAGGGCCGCTACCTGCGATAAGACCGCGAGCCTCCAGGCGGTGATGCGCCCGCGCACGAGGCCGAAGCAAAAGACGAGTTGCAGGATGAGTGGCAACAGGTTGGCTACCACGGGCCCGATTCCGCGGCTATCTTGCCAGAGCAGGCGCGTGACATCGGAAAATGGGCCTTGCGCCAACGGATCCAGGGCGATGAAGGCGGGGCCTATCGCAACGCAGGCGACGCAGACGGCGATGAGCACGCGTTGTTCGCGGACGGTCGGCGTACCGGGTGCGGGTTTGGCGAGCAGCTGGCCGGCGGCGATGGATAGGGCGGCGGTAGTGATACCGAGGACATCGGAAAGCGCGCCCGCGTACAGCACGTACGTGGCGGTCAGGGAAAGAATGGAAATTCGGAGGCGGCGGCGCCACAGGCGGGGCATGAACGCGGAGGCGAACCCGGCCGCGCCTACGATGAATCCAATCGGACTGAGGAAGTCGGTGCTATTGGGCCAGTGCTTGGCGATGCCCAGCGTTATCGGCACTCCAATCGCCGTCGCCGCCAGCCCGGTGGTGAGGGTATAGGTGGAACCGAGGAGCCACTCGGCCGGGGCGAGCCAGGTGGCGATGAGCACGGTAATGATGATGGAAGCACCCGGGTGAGCGGTGGTGAGCGCAAGCCACGGTTTGAGGGGAAAATCGACGAGGTGTAGCGACCACATGATGGCCAGCAGAGCGATGGAAACGGGAAGCTTTTTAAGAATGGACATTGTTAATCCCATCGAACGGATCTGTTTCTACCTTGATGCCGCCGCGGGCAGCGGCCCAAGCAAAGGATTCGCGTAGCGCGGGGCGCCAGACCTGGAAGGAGTGCCCACCCGGCCGCGTGCCGTAATAGGTTTTCATTCCGGCTGCCCGAGCTTTATCTGATAGCGAGCGCAGGGCGTTGACGGATGCGGCATCGTCATCACCGGCGATGAAGATGGCCTGAAGGTTGTCGTAGCGGTTGCGCTCCAAGAGGTAGGCGGGGTCTTGGTTGTTATAGGCGGATTCATCGCCGTGGAAAAACTTATTAACGGTGGCGGAATGGTTGCCAATGGTCGGCTCGGCCTCGCCGGAGATATCGATAACGGAGCCGTAGGCATTCGGATGGGTGGTAGCTATTTGCAGCGCGCAGGTGCCGCCATAACTTAGCCCGCCAACGGTCCAGGTGTGCTGATCGTTGTTGACTTGGAACTTTGACTTTATATCTTTGGGAACATCGCGGGTGAGGTAGGTCATGACTTGGGCGACATCGCTATCGGCGCAGATGGGGTTCGCGGTCTCGGAACCGGTGGCATCGACGGCGATGACGATGGGGCTGCGCCCGCCATTGGCCGCTTGGAATTGATCGGCGGTTTCGTCCGCTTCGCCCGAACCAAACCATTGATCCGGGCCGCCGGGGTTGCCGTGGAGAAGGACCAGAACCGGGAGGTTGTGATCCGTCCAGTATGCGGGCGGGATATACGCGGTGGCGGTGCGCGCGGAGAAGTGGGACGTTGCGCTGGGCAGATCGACGTGGACGAGGGCGGCGCCGGAATGGGTGGTGGTGAACTCGTCATAGTCCATTTCCTTCGCCACAGGGCGCGGGTCGAGGGAGCCGACGTCTGGATAGGTTTGATATTCCATATTGACTAGCCCGACGGTGGCCAAGAGGGAAAAGATTCCCACCACGACCGTGATCACCTTGGGCCTGCGCAGGAGTGCGGCCAAGGGAACTACCGCGGCTAGATAGATGTGCCAGGGTACTTCCCAGTGCCGGAGGAAGAACCACCCAATGGCGCAGAGGACGAGGGCGAAAAGTATCGGCCAGATTTTCTTTTGGGTGATAACAACGATCGCCGCTACCGCGAGGATGAGGAGGAATATGACGCCGTTGACGGGCTCGGCCAATGGCAGGTTCATAAAGAAGTTCACACAGAGAAATCGTAGGCCTGCGCTGGTCCAATCTATCTAGGAGCGAGCTGGGAATTGCGTACCTAGATCCCGTGATAGATAAGTCCAGCCCACATCACCCCGCGCCAGGCTAAAACCACTCCGATCCCGATGGTCCAAAAGAGGTATTTGCATAGGGGCCACCATTGCCGCTGTTTGACCATTTCCCCTAGCTCTTTCGCCATGGTGGACCAGGTGGAAAGTCCACCGGCGAGGCCGAGGGCGAAGAGGGGATGGGTGAAGGGGGCATCGGCAAGCTGCGAAAAGCCCACCGCCAAGCCAAAAACCAAGGAGCCCAGGATATTGGATACGAAGGTGCAATACGGCGAGGGCAGCAGGCGGGTAAAACCGTAGCGCGCCGCGCCGCCGAGAAAACCGCCGATAAGGACGAAGAGCAGGTTCATCGCAGCTTATCCCCAGCGAGGTAGGCGGCGGTGCAGCCCACGAGCGTGGCCGCGACATAGGCCAGGGCGATGCTCCAGTGGGAATCTGCGGTGAAGAAAGCAAAGCCAGCAAAGCTGGTAAAACCGCCCAAGAATCCGGTGCCCCAGAAAGGCCCGGGGCGGGTATATCCCATCAGCGCGCTGCCGACGATGTTGAGGATAAGCAGCGGGATCAGCCCGCCGCCGAGCGCGATAGTTAAGAGATAGCGGGCACCGGCGCCGAGCGCGGCACCGGACCCGGCGATGAGGAAGTGAGGCATGGGGCCCATCATAGTGGGCGAAGTCTCAGGAAAAGCACAGGGCATTGTATCTGAAAAAGGGAGGTTAAACGCTAAACTAATCGGCGTGAACAAGACGTTTGATGTGGTGAGCTTTATTGCTCGCTTTGGCATGGCCGCGGTGTGGATCATCGCCGGCGTAGAGAAGATGGCCCACCCGCTGGACACCATGCAATCTATCGAGGCCTATGAGATTTTCACGCCCGAATGGTCTGGGTATTTGGTCCAGCTCATTGGCCCGCTAGAGCTGGTGGGCGGAATGCTCCTTCTGCTGGGGATTTTCCTCCGCGAGTCCTCCAAAGTTGCGGCCGTGGTCATGGTGCTTTTCATGGTCGGCATTCTCCAGGCATGGCTGCGTGGGCTGGACATCGATTGCGGGTGCTTTGGTGCTGGTGATGCTGCTGCGGAGCCCGGCATGAACTACGGGCTGACGCTGCTTCGCGATGCCGCCTTCCTCGCCCTTACCGCATGGACCATCAAACGCCCGTTCACGAAATTTGCGCTCCACCCGTAGTGGTGGGCACAGTAGGTTGAAAGAGTCCGAAAGTATCAACAGGCAAGGTTTAAATGAGCAAAGTAAGTGACCCAAATGCCAAGTCTGGCAATGGTTTCATCTGGGGCGTCGGCGTCCTCCTCGTTATTATCGCCGTGGTCATTGGCTACATCGTGTGGAATGGCAAGCAAGCCAATGAAATCGAGGTCAATATGTCCATGGACTATAAGGACAACGCGATTACCCTGAAGTCCGATGCGGCCAATGACGATACTCCAGAAGTAGATCTCTACGAAGACTTCTCCTGCCCCCACTGCGCGGAGTTGGCGGAAAGCACCGATGAGGAGATGAAGCAGGCGATTGAGGATGGCAAGCTGGTCGTCCACGTGCGCACACTGAATTTCTTGGACAAGGTGCGTGATGAAAACAATGATGGCTACTCCACTAAGGCTGCGGCAGCCTTGTCGGAACTAGCTAAGTCCGGCGATGTGAAGACCTACTGGAATTTGCGCGACTACATGATGCAGAACCAGCAGAGCGTTGCCACCAAGTGGGACATCGAGGACATCGCTGACCAAGCGAAGGAGCTCGGCGCCGAGGATGCCGTGGTTGATTCCATCAAGAACGTGGATATCGAGCAAGGTAATAAGGTTGGCAAGGCAAACTCAGACAAGCTGAAAAAGGAAACCGACTCCGTTTCCTCGCCGCGCGTTGTCCAAAACGGCAAGGATATTCCGGATAAGGATTCTGGTCAGTCTTTGAATGACTGGGTAGACGTCGCCACCAAGTAGCAGGCGATTTGGTGAGTTAAATACTCGCCATGTATATTCATACGAGTTGCGGCCCACAGGGTTGCACCTCGTATATGGGGCTATGGCGCAGCTGGTAGCGCACCACACTGGCAGTGTGGGGGTCACGGGTTCGAATCCCGTTAGCTCCACAATATAGTGTCCCGAGGCATCGTTGAAGAACGGTGACTCGGGATTTTTTATGCGAAAACACGTCTGGTTCACCGTGTGTTGGTGGTGTCGCCTGTTAACAAAGAATCATGTAATGTAACCCGTGTAAACCGTTGGAACCTTTTTGAAAATGGGAAATCATATGGATCTTACTGTGAAAGCTGCGGCTGCTGGCGCAATCTCTGCAGCCGCACTTGCACTTTCTGCTCCCGCCGCCACTGCGGCGATTCCTGGGAACCCAATGTCTGCTCCGACGTGTGCTAATCAGCAGGTCGTTTTTGTTCCTGGCGGAGCGAATACTATTCCGTCAGCACCTTCGGATGTTCCGCACGGTCTGATTACCGGACAGATGGGCGTAAAGCTCGGACTCCAGCCGGATACGAACGCCACCTTTGTGGGCTACCAGGCCTTCCCATTTGCTGTGTCGAAATATTCTGACTCTTCTAACGAAGGATATAACCGCACGGCAGCTAAGATCCAGCAAATCCAGAATGATTGCCCGAATAGTAAGATTTCCTTGGTCGGTTACTCCGAGGGAGCAGATATTTCCGCACGCATCATCAACGATGCAGCGCACGGGCGCGGACCACTTGATAAAGATAGGTTTGCATCTGCAGCCCTCTATGCCAACCCGTATCAAGGCGGTAATGGTGCTGCGCAGTATCACGATGACATGTCCAATGCGACCGGCGCGCTAGGCCACCTCGGCGGTGGGTACGGCGAACTGGGGGCTGACGTGCTTGAGGTTTGCAACCCGCAGGATATTATTTGTAACTACCCACAGGAATATCTGGGATTGGTATCCCCGTCCATGGAAGTGGACGCGGTACACGGCAAGCTTCCTCTGCAGCAGATCGTAGGTGAGGCTGCGCAGCATGGCCCAATGGATAATATAAACCTGTTGCGCGGACAACTTGCGCACCTGCAGTACGGTGGTGCTGAATTTCAGGCAGGCATCGATTGGATCAATAACCACTAACCAGAAAACTCATAAAAATATCCCGCATAGTTCAAAACTATGCGGGATATTTTCTTCCTACTTACTGCAGAGCGTGGCCGATGAACTGGCCATAAGCTGCGGTGCCGTGGGCATTAAGGTGCAGTGGTAGGTTGCCGGGAGCTGGTGGTACTGGGTCAACGAGGTTAACCCACCAGCGGTCTGGGGAGCACATGTCATGTCCTTCAGATATGGGCTGTGCATCTAAGAATGTTGCGCCGTTTTGCTCGGACACTTCGCGCAGGGTGTTTTGCAGGCGCTGCTCTGTATCAGAGACGGCTGCGATAGGCAGGGGAATGATCGAAGAGGTCAGGCAAGTGGTGTTCTCCCGGGTAATGTGCGGGTAACCTACGACAGTCACCTTGGCATTTGGCGCATGTTGGTGGGCTATATCGAGTGCACTGCGGAGACCACCGCGAATCGCACGGTCGGAAGCCTCGATATCCGATTTGTAGGGGTAAGTGTCATTTGCGCCGGCAACGATGACGACATTTTTGGTCTCGTGGTTGAGGTTGCCGTCTTCTGCTGCCTTTCGGAGAGAATTATCGACGTGAATACCGCCAGTGGCTAAAGAGGCACCTGCGCATTGGTACTGGTCAACGTGTGCACCGGAAACATTGTTCATCTCAGTGGCAATGGCGTTATCGGTAACGCAACCTACTCCGGTATTGGCCTTCTTATGTGCCTTGTTCAGTGCATGGTCGGTGAAGGTTGGGTTGGCTACAATACTGTCACCAACGAGAACAGTGTTTCCTGGGACTGCAGCTGTGCCAACGGTACTCGTGCCCACAAGCGCTGTGATGAAAGTAGCAGCTGCGGCGAGCTTATTAATACGCTTCACTTTTATTCCGCGTTTATTTTCTGGGAATAGGGGAGGGGTAGGGCCTAGTTCCTTAGACCATTGGTAATAATACCTGCCATTCCTGTGTGCCCTACATCAGTTGGGTGCATAGGCATCACGGAAGGAGCCGTGGGGGTCTTAGCAATGACAGCCCACCGGTGGTTGGTATCCGGCTGGCAAGGATCGTGCGTTTTCGCTTGGTTGTGTAGATCGATGAAGTTCACGCCAAGGGAGTCTGCGGCACGTCCGATTTCGCGGTTGAACTCTTCTTCGGCGCCAGTAACACCAGGGATGGACAGTGGCAGCTGCATCCGGTCGTCATTGATCACACAGAGGGTGTCATTAACCGTCATCGGGATGTAGTTGACCATTGTGATGCGGGCATTCGGGGCGACGGACCGAATTTTATCGAATTGTGCGGTCAGTAATCCGCGGTAGGTTGAGCCCTTAGGGATATTTGGGGCGGCGGCGTTAGCCAGTGCATCGACATAGGAGCCAGGCTGTAAGCCGCCATACATGAAGGCGACTTCTTTCGTATCGGGGCCGATATTTCCGGTACGGATCGCGTGTTCGACGTGGGCAGCTACCCAATAACTGGTTCCGTTGCATGTGTAGTCCGCAAGGCTGTGGCCGAGATTCCGGGCGGTTTGGTGTGGCCAGTTGTGGGTGTCATTGCCACACGTGTGGACTGGAATACCAGGGATAGAGAAGGGGCTGACTGCTGCGCGGTCCCCAGGGGCGCCGCCGTTAGCGGAAAAAGAGTCGCCGAAAGTGACCATTTCCTTTCCGTGGGGCTCTGCTGCGTTGGCAGACTGGGCCATCGTCAAGGCGGCACCAAGTGCGAGGAGACCACCGGCGATCTTCTTTTTAATACTGTTAATTCCGATCATAGTTATCCTTTTCAATTCGAGAGAGACAATTTACCATTCGGTAAATGCTTTATATGCAGCATCTTAGTGCGCCGTAGGCCAATAAACTAAATGGTAAAAGCTGTCAATTAGGGTGTGGGATATGTAATCACTTTTCCGTCCTAACCTGGTGTGCTACTGAAGCGGTTATGCTGGTCAATATGCAGACCTTTGCGAAGCAAGTAAGCGATAAAGACCAAGCTGGTGCTGAGGCTGCCGGCCTCCGGTGGTTGGGTGAAGCCACGGATGCGGTAGCCACAGTAATTAGCGCCGACGACAAGGAAATCGTTACAGAACGCATCAACGAGGTAGTGCCCACTTCAGAGGCCGCGCGAAAATTTGGTGCAGAGCTCGCGCGCGTGCACCGCGCTGGGGCGCCGGCCTTTGGCAGTGCGCCGGAGGGGTGGGAAGGCAAAAACTTCATCGGCACCATCGAGCAGGAGTGCACGCCCACCGATAACTGGGGTGAATTCTATGCCCAGCAGCGCGTGCTGCCCTTTGCGGAGCCGACCGGAATAAGTACCGCGCAAAGGGACTTGGTTAAGCGCGCTTGCGATGCGATCGCCGCCCGCAGCTGGGATGTGGCCCCCGCACGCATCCACGGTGACCTGTGGGCGGGCAACCTGCTTTTCGATGCCCAGGGTGGCATCATGATCGACCCCGCCGCTCACGGCGGACATCCCCACACGGATTTGGGCATGTTGGCGCTATTCGGCGCGCCCTATATAGAGGAAATCTTCCGCGGCTATGGGGCGCCGCAGGATATTGAGACCTGGATTCCCATGCACCAACTGCACCCACTGGCAGTACACGCGCTCACCCACGGCTCGGCGTATAACCGGCCGCTAGAGCGCGCGGCGCTCGCCACGCTAGAGGCGCTGGCTTAGCTGGTTGGACCCTGTGGCATCTGGCGCTTATGGCCACCTCGGTGCCACAAGGTTTCGATGCGTTCGCGGGAGGCATCGGGAACCGCCTTGCCCTCTAAGTAGTCATCGATGTGGGCGTAGGTGACGCCGAGCGCCTCTTCATCGGGAAGCTGCGGTTTATCGTCTTCCAAATCCGCGGTAGGGACCTTGGACCACGTGGACTCTGGCGCACCTAAGTGCTTGAGCAATGCCGCGCCTTGGCGCTTATTTAGCCCGGCCAAAGGGAGGAGATCCGCTGCGCCATCGCCCCACTTGGTATAGAACGCGGTGACGTTTTCGGCTGCGTGATCCGTACCTACAACCAGCGCGCCCACCTCGCCGGCGATGGCATATTGCGCGGTCATGCGCAGGCGCGCCTTGGCATTGCCGCGATTGAAATCATTCAAGGAATCTTGGTTCACCGCGCGCGCCACTTCTTGGCTCAGCGCCGCGGTGGCCGGCTGAATATCAACGGTGACCCGGTGATCGGGGTGGATGAAATCAAGGGCGATCTGGGCATCGTCCTCATCGGCCTGCGTGCCGTGGGGCAGGCGTACGGCCCAAAAATCGGCGCCTTCTACCCGCTCTACTGCCATCTGGGCGAGCTTTCCCGCCAAGGTGGAATCCTGGCCGCCGGAAATGCCTAGCACGTAGCCTTTGGCACGGGTCAGTTCCAAGTATTCCACGAGGAAATCTACGCGGCGGGCAACTTCCTCTTCTGGATCGATAAAGGGGCGTACATCCAGCTGTTTTATGATGGATTGTTGCAAGTTTTCGGCATCGGGTGACATGACGTTCATCGTAGTCTCCTGACACAATTGCGTGCTGTGAATAAAGAAAGTTATGTCAAGGTAGTTGCAGCAATTGCCGCCCTTGGCGGTTTATTATTTGGATACGACACCGGCGTGATGTCCGGTGCTTTGCTGTATATCACCCCGGAATTTAATATGACAGCCCACCAAGAGGGGTGGGTGACCTCCATGCTGCTGGTAGGTGCCGCGGTAGGTGCTTTGACCGCAGGCCGCATTGCGGACCGGTTTGGCCGCCGCTTTACGCTGATTGCCGGCGGCATCATCTTTGTTTTGGGCTCCATCTGGTGTGCACTGGCGGGCTCGGTGACCATGCTAGCCACGGCCCGTACCTTCCTGGGCTTTGCCGTCGGTGCGGTATCCATTGTTTCGCCCATGTATATCTCGGAGATGGTGCCAGCCAAGATCCGCGGACGCATGGTCTCCCTGAATACCCTGTTGATCGTGGTAGGCCAGTTGCTGGCCTACCTGGTGAACTCGGCCCTCGCGCCCACTGAAAGCTGGGAATGGATGCTGGGACTTGCGGCCGTACCGGGTGCGGCCCTGGCTGTGGGGATGATCTTCTTGCCAGAAACCCCAGTCTGGTTGGCCACGCACAATAAGATGTCGCGGGCCCGCGAGGTCGCAAGCCGCGCCGGGATGGATCTGGCGGAGCTTACCTCCCAGGAGACGGCGCGTCGTTCCAGCGGCTCCGAGTGGAAGGCGCTGAAGGCCAATCGCTGGATGCAAGTGACGGTATTGCTCGCCATGCTGATGGGCCTGACCCAGCAGATTACTGGCGTTAATGCCATCGTCTACTTCGCGCCCACCATGATGAGCCAGGTAGGAATTTCCACCACCAACTCGGTCTATACCTCGATTGTCATTGGTGTGGTCTCCGTCATCGCCTGCTGGGTGGGCCTCAAGGTGGTCGACCGTATTGGCCGCAAGCGCCTGCTGCTTATCGGCCTGACCGGCAACGTGATTTCGCTATTCATCTTGTCCGTGGCGTACTCGCACGCAGCCGATTCCACCACGATGGCGATGGTCTCACTGGTATTCATGGCCTCGTTCATTGCCTTCCAGCAAGCAGCGGTCTCGCCGACGACCTGGCTGCTCATCTCGGAGCTCGTGCCCCTGCAGGTACGCGGCTTGGGCATGGGCATCGCCGGGCTCTCGCTGTGGGCCACCAACTGGGCCGTGGCCCAGTACTTCCTGCCGCTGGTGGAGTGGCTCACCGGCCCGGTGGCCTTTGGAGTCTTTGGCGTGCTGGGGCTCATCGCCATCGGCTACACCCGCATTTTGGTACCAGAGACCATGGGACGTAGCCTGGATGAGGTAGGCGAGGAGATGAAATCCCGCTACTCGCGGGAATCCGCACCCCATTAAGTCCTAGTGTTTTGGTCTTAATGGCCGCGTGAGGTAAAATTATTCCTCGTGTCATGGCTGGGGATTCCCAGTCCGTGCTTTATTTACTCAACCGCATGTAGATTGCGCATAACGAAAGGAGCGCCCGATGAAGGTCCGTAAGTCCCTTCGGTCGCTGAAGAAGAAGCCGGGCGCCCAGGTTATTCGCCGCCACGGTAAGGTCTTCGTGATCAACAAGAAGGATCCCCGTTTCAAGGCCCGTCAGGGCTAATTGAAACTTAAGAAAGTCCGCCTCCTCCGAGAATTTGGAGCGGGGCGGATTTTTTATTTCTACGCTTCGACGCCAGAATGTGAACTTTGCCACATGTTTAGGTGAATAGAAGGTAAACCCGCAGGAATGTCAGGCGTGTAGTTTCACGGTTGGGTGCCGGGGCGGTCAACATGTGGGGTCTCGCCCCTGGCCCTCCTGGGAATATCATGGGTGTAACTACTATATGTTGTGTTAGTTGCGGTCAATTCCCCCAAAGTATAGTGTCGTTGGTGTCGCTCAGAGCGGTGCAGGAAGTGGCCTGAAAAGGGGTCAGAACCTCCGCTTTCTACGAGCAAAAGCTATCTCGCAAAAGGATTTTAGGGAGTTATTATGTCTATCACCGTCTACACCAAGCCTGCTTGCGTTCAGTGCAATGCCACCAAGAAGGCCCTTGACCGCGCGGGTCTGGATTACAACGTGGTAGATGTCACCGTGGACGATGAGGCCCGTGACTACATTATGGCTCTGGGCTACGTCCAAGCACCCGTCGTAGAAGCCAACGGCGGGCACTGGTCCGGCTTCCGCCCCGACCGCATCAAGAACCTTGCCGAGCTAGCCGCCTCTGCGTAAGTAGCCGAGGAGGGAGGTGCCGTCATGTTGGTCGTGTATTTTTCCTCTACTACGGAAAATACGCACCGGTTCGTGCAGAAGCTAGGTTTCCCTAGCGCGCGAATCCCCCTGCGCCGCACCGATGAGCCGCTAGTGGTCAACGAGCCTTTCGTCTTGGTGTGTCCCACCTACGGCGGAGGAGCTTCCATTAGCCACCAAAACTCCCGGCCCGTACCGGTGCAGGTAATTAGATTCCTTAATAATGAGCACAACCGCAGTTTTATTCGGGCGGTTATCGCCGGAGGAAATAGCAACTTCGGCGCCGATTTTGGCAAGGCTGGTGACGTCATCAGCGCCAAATGTAAGGTGCCCTATGTATATCGTTTCGAATTGCTCGGAAACGATGAAGATATAAAAATTTGTCGCGAAGGCCTGCTGGCTAATGCTTCCCAGTTGGGACTGGATGGGGCAGCCTAGCCGCGGTGCGACACACCTAATAGAATCCTGATTTTAAGAAAGGTCGCGTCAGCTGTGAGTACGCAATTGGGAAAGACCGTAGCAGAGCCAGTATCGCAGGAAGAGCAGCTGGATTACCACGCGCTCAACGCAATGCTGAATCTCTACGACGGAGACGGCAAGATTCAATTTGATAAGGACCGCGAGGCCGCCAATCAGTTCTTCTTGCAGCACGTTAATCAGAACACGGTCTACTTCCACGACTTGGAAGAGAAGATCGATTACCTGGTGCGCAATAAGTACTATGACCCAGCGGTCATTGAGGCTTATGACTTCGAGTTCATCAAGTCCCTATTCAAGCGCGCCTACTCTTATAAGTTCCGCTTCAAGTCCTTCCTTGGCGCCTATAAGTACTACACCAGCTATACGCTGAAGACCTTCGACGGCCGCCGGTACCTGGAGCGCTTTGAGGACCGCGTCTCCATGACGGCGCTTTTCCTTGGTGATGGCGATGGTGAGCTGGCAGAGCGCCTCGTCGATGAGATCATGACCGGCCGCTTCCAGCCGGCTACGCCAACCTTCCTGAATGCCGGCAAGCAGCAGCGCGGCGAATTGGTTTCCTGCTTCCTGCTCCGCATCGAAGACAATATGGAATCCATCGGTCGTTCCATCAACTCCGCGCTGCAACTGTCCAAGCGCGGCGGCGGCGTGGCCCTGCTGCTGTCCAATATCCGCGAATCCGGCGCGCCGATTAAGCACATTGAGAACCAGTCTTCTGGCGTCATCCCTGTGATGAAGATGCTGGAGGATGCATTCTCCTACGCTAACCAGCTCGGTGCGCGCCAGGGTGCGGGCGCGGTGTACCTCAACGCCCACCACCCGGACATCATGAACTTCCTCGACACCAAGCGCGAGAACGCGGATGAAAAGATCCGCATTAAGACCCTGTCCTTGGGCGTGGTGATCCCGGATATCACCTTCGAGCTGGCCAAGAACAACGACGACATGTACCTGTTCTCGCCGTACGACGTCGAGCGCGTCTACGGCAAGGCCTTCGGCGATATCTCCGTTACCGAGCATTACGAAGAAATGGTGGAGGATCCGCGCATCCGGAAGAAGAAGATCAACGCGCGCCACTTCTTCCAAACCGTGGCGGAGCTGCAGTTCGAGTCCGGCTACCCGTACATCATGTATGAAGATACGGTAAACCGCGCCAACCCGGTCAAGACCTCCCGCATCAATATGTCCAACCTGTGCTCGGAGATATTGCAGGTCAACTCCGCTTCCGAGCTCAACGCGGATCTTTCTTATGACCAGGTGGGCAACGATATTTCCTGCAACCTGGGTTCGCTGAATATCGCCATGACCATGGACTCGCCGGACTTCTCCCAAACGGTGGAGACCGCGATTCGGGGGCTGACCTCGGTGGCGGATAAGACCTCCATCGATTCCGTTCCATCCGTGCGCAAGGGCAACGATGACTCACACGCCATCGGCTTGGGCCAGATGAACCTGCACGGTTACTTGGGTCGCGAGAACATCGAGTACGGATCCGAGGAGGGGTTGGACTTCACCAACGCCTACTTCGCCGCCATCATGTACGCAGCCCTGCGCGCCTCCAATAAGATTGCCCGCGAGCGCGGCACGACCTTTACCGAGTTCCCCGAATCCGATTACGCCAGTGGCGAGTTCTTTGACTCCTACGATCCGGCGGAGTTCCAGCCGCGCACGGAGAAGGTCAAGGCTCTTTTCGATGCCTCCTCCATCTACACTCCCACCGCAGAGGACTGGGCGGAGTTGAAGGAGGACGTTGCCAAGCACGGCCTCTACAACCGCAACCTGCAGGCGGTGCCGCCGACGGGCTCGATTTCCTATATCAACAATTCCACCTCGTCCATTCACCCGATTGCCTCCAAGATTGAAATCCGCAAGGAAGGCAAGATCGGCCGCGTATACTACCCGGCTGCGCATATGGATAACGACAACTTGGAGTACTTCAAGGACTCGTACGAAATTGGTTACGAGAAGATCGTTGATACCTATGCTGAGGCCACCAAGTACGTGGACCAGGGGCTATCGCTGACGCTGTTCTTCAAGGACACCGCTACCACCCGCGATGTGAATAAGGCGCAGATTTACGCTTGGCGCAAGGGCATTAAGACCTTGTACTACATCCGCGTGCGCCAGATGGCGCTGGAAGGCACCGAGATCGAGGGCTGCGTTTCCTGCATGCTCTAAGCGCGGGCGCGGTCCAGGATAGCGCGGGAGGTGCGCTCGGCGGCTTCGGCCTCGCCGGCGTCAATCTCCCGCGCTAAATCCATATGTAGCTGAGTGGTGCCGCGAATTGGATCCCGTTTGCGGGAGCCAAAAACGGATTTGCCCTTCAAGATAGTCAGCAACGCCGGTGCCAGCGCCGCGATCATCTCATTGCCGGAGGCCTCCAAGATAAGGGTATGAAATTGCAGGTCGGTTTCGAGTTCTTCGCCTACCCGGGGGGAAGGGGTGGTCTCGAGCTCGCTGAGCCGGCCCGCCAGTCGCAGCAATTCGCGGCGCTGCTGTGGGCTGGCATTGCGCGCGGCAAGCTGCGCCGCCACCGGCTCGATACCAAGGCGCAGCTCGTTGAGTCGCGCCACCTGTTCCGCGTGCGTCTTATCGTGCGCCAGCCGCCACGAAATAACGGCGGGATCATAGACCGCCCAACTGCTGCGCGGCAGCACCTTGAGCCCCACTCGGCGCCCGGAGGAAACCATCCCCAGATGCTCGAGGGTACGCATGGCCTCGCGCGCTACGGTGCGGGAGATGCCAAAGCGCTTTTCGATGTCCCCAAGGCGAAACCGCGTGCCCTCCGCCATTTCCCCGCTGACGATATCCGTGCCCAGCTGGTCTACTACAGGGCCTAAAAGGGGAGTGGTTTCTGCCATGGCGCGGGCGTCCTTTCCTGGCTGTGTACTGCGCTTTTATTATAGGTGCGGTGCGGCGGGATGATGCGGGTTGGCATTGGGTATGCTGGGACTCGAAATTCTACACAGTGAAGCATTGGAGTGACATCGCGTGTCGCACGAATACGATGACTACGTTGCTAGTCATGACAGCCCGGTAAAAGCTATCAACTGGAATACCATCCCCGATGACAAAGACCTCGAGGTATGGGAGCGGTTGACCGGTAACTTCTGGCTCCCGGAAAAGGTCCCAGTCTCTAATGATCTCCCCAGCTGGAAGACGCTGACGGAAAAGGAAAAAGAAACCACCATGCGGGTCTTTACTGGCCTGACGTTGCTGGATACCATCCAGGGCACGGTCGGTGCGATCTCCCTGCTTCCGGATTCGCAGACCCTGCACGAGGAGGCGGTGTATACCAATATCGCCTTCATGGAGTCGGTGCACGCCAAGTCCTATTCCAATATCTTTATGACCTTGGCTTCCACCCCGATGATCAATGATGCCTTCCGCTGGTCCGAGGAAAACGAGAACCTGCAGAAGAAGGCGAAGATCATCTTGGCCTACTACAACGGTGATGATCCGTTGAAGAAGAAGGTGGCCTCTACGCTGCTGGAGTCCTTCTTGTTCTACTCCGGCTTCTATCTGCCGATGTACTTCTCTTCCCGGGCGAAGCTGACCAATACTGCCGATATCATCCGCCTGATCATCCGCGATGAGGCCGTGCACGGGTATTACATTGGCTATAAGTTCCAGCAGGAATACAAGAAGCTGGATGAAAAGCGCCAGGAAGAATTGAAGGACTACACCTTTGATCTGGCCTTTGAGCTCTATGACAACGAGATCGACTACACCGAGGACCTCTACGACGAGCTGGGCTGGACCGAAGACGTCAAGCGCTTCTTGCGCTATAACGCCAATAAGGCCCTGAATAACTTGGGCTTTGAGGGCCTCTTCCCAGCCGATGAGACCCGCGTCTCGCCGGCTATCCTGTCCTCTCTTTCTCCCAACGCCGACGAGAACCACGACTTCTTCTCGGGCTCGGGTTCGTCCTATGTCATTGGCAAGGCCGAGGACACCACGGACGATGACTGGGACTTCTAGCCGTTCTTAGTCCCCGCGCACCTTCGCTTCGGACTCAACCGAAAGGTTGATAACGAGCGGGGGTGCGTTTTTCGGTTTTTGACCTGCACATCTCGCAGGCGTTGTGACATATGACACCCCTGCCTGCCCTAAAGAATTTAAACCTTAAATCGTGCCCGCCCCACGTGCAGGGGGTATGTGACGGTTGTGGTTATTGAGGGAATACCCCCAAGCTGGAGGACCATTAAGAGAAGCTGGCAAGAACGGGGGAAAATGTCCTAATATAATCGAAGTAAACCTAGGTGTAGGTGGACCCAGTCCGCTGACACTTTGTTATTCAGGAGGATTCTATGACCGCTGTGGCGCCACGGGTCGACGATTACGTCGCTCCCACACGTCCAGAGCCAACCGGTAGGGAAAAGACCGGTTCAAAGGCTTGGGTATTTTTAACCACCACCGACCACAAGCAGCTCGGCATCATGTACTTGATCATGGCCTTCAGCTTCTTCTTCCTTGGTGGCTTTATGGCATTGCTGATCCGTGCGGAGCTTTTCACCCCGGGTCTGCAGTTCCTGTCCAATGAGCAGTTCAACCAGCTGTTCACTATGCACGGCACCGTGATGCTGCTGCTGTTCGCTACGCCAGTTGTTTGGGGCTTTGGTAACTACATCCTGCCTCTGCAGATCGGCGCGCCGGACGTGGCCTTCCCACGTCTGAACTCCTTTGGTTTCTGGGTAACCCTGCTCGGCGGTGTCGTCATGCTGCTGGGCTTTATCACTCCTGGTGGTGCGGCTGACTTCGGCTGGACCATGTACATGCCGCTTGCCGATGGCGTACACACCCCCGGCATCGGCGCCGATATGTGGATCGTCGGTGTGGGCGCTACCGGTGTCGGTACCATTGCCTCCGCCATCAACATGATCACCACCATCTTGACCCTGCGCGCACCGGGCATGACCATGTTCCGCATGCCGGTCTTCTGCTGGGGCATCTTCACCGCCTCCGCCATCGTGCTGATGATCTTCCCGCTGCTGACCGCAGCCGCCTTGGGCGTGCTGTATGACCGCAAGCTGGGCGGCCACATCTACGATTCAGCTAACGGCGGTGCCATCCTGTGGCAGCACCTGTTTTGGTTCTTCGGCCACCCTGAGGTCTACGTCCTCGCACTGCCGTTCTTCGGCGTTGTCTCCGAAATCGTTCCGGTCTTCTCCCGCAAGCCGGTCTTCGGCTACATCGGCTTGGTCTTCGCCATTCTGGCCATCGGCTCGCTGTCCATGGCCGTGTGGGCACACCACCTGTTCGTCACCGGCGCCATCCTGCTGCCGTTCTTCTCGTTCATGACGTTCCTTATTGCGGTGCCTACCGGTGTGAAGTTCTTCAACTGGGTCGGCACCATGTGGAAGGGCCACATCACCTGGGATACCCCGATGATTTGGGTCATGGGCTTCATGGCTACCTTCCTTTTCGGTGGTATGACCGGTGTTATGCTCGCTTCTCCGGCGCTGGACTTCCACTTGGCTGAGTCCTACTTCCTGATTGCGCACTTCCACTACACCCTGTTCGGTACGGTTGTGTTCTCCGCCTTCGGTGGCCTGTACTTCTGGTTCCCGAAGATGACCGGCCGCATGCTGGACGAGCGCTTGGGCAAGATTCACTTCTGGCTGACCTTCATCGGCTTCCACGGCACCTTCCTGATTCAGCACTGGGTCGGCAACATGGGTATGCCGCGTCGCTACGCCGACTACCTGGAGTCCGATGGCTTCACGGTCTTCAACCAGATTTCCACCATCTTCTCCTTCGTCCTCGGCGCTTCCGTTATCCCGCTGGTCTGGAACGTCTTCAAGTCCTGGCGCTACGGTGAGGTCGTTACCGTGGATGACCCATGGGGCTACGGCAACTCTCTGGAGTGGGCAACCTCCTGCCCGCCTCCGGGCCACAACTTCACCTCCTTGCCACGCATCCGTTCCGAGCGTCCGGCATTCGAGCTGCACTACCCGCACATGGTTGAGCGCATGCGCGAGGAAGCTCACGTGGGCAAGCACTAAGGCCGCACTTTAACTCCTGACTACAGCCGCCTTCCCCAGCCTCTTAGAGGTAGGGAGGGCGGCTTTGGCGCGTGTGGGATAATGGTCGTTGTGAATACTCAAGCTGACACCACGACCATTACTAGTCTCGGACCAGACGCTCCCGGAGCGGCCGCCGCTTTCTTTACTGCGTTGGCTGATTTTCCCGTCCCGCTTGCCGATGTCCACCTCGCCACCGCCTCCAACCACCTCGCCCTCACCGCGCAGTGCGATCTGTCCAGCACCGATACCGCAGCACTAGGGGATCGCGTGCGCGAGGCCATGGCGCCGTTCGAGCATGAGGTGTCTATTGCACAAAGCTATGCTGTTGCCATTATTGGTGAGGAGATAAACGCGGGGGATATTAGCGCGGTGCAGAGCGCCGTGAATGGGGAGACGGTCCGCATGCGCCGGATAGCGCTGGATTCCCTTTTCGCCGTGGAACTTACCGTGGCACTAGAAGATGCCGCCGCGGCGCGGCGGGCTCTGCGGGAGATTGCCGCTGAACGCGGTATCGATATCTCCCTCGAGGGCCTAGGCCATCGCGGCAAGCGTTTGGTGTGCTTCGACTGCGATTCGACCCTGATTGAAGGTGAGGTCATCGAGATGCTCGCCGCCCACGCAGGCAAGGAAGCAGAAGTGGCCGCCGTAACCGAGCGCGCCATGCGCGGCGAATTGGACTTTGAGGAGTCCCTGCGCGAGCGCGTCGCGGTGCTGGAGGGCCTGGATGCCTCGATTATCGATGAGGTCGCCCGCGATATCGAGCTGACACCCGGCGCTAAGGAAGCGATCGGACCCCTCCACCGTCTGGGCCACCGCACCGCCGTGGTCTCGGGTGGCTTTATTCAGGTGCTCGAGGGCTTGGCCACAGACCTCCAGCTCGACTACGTGCGGGCCAATACTCTGGAAATCCGCGATGGCAAGCTGACCGGTAAGGTCATTGGGAAGGTGGTCGACCGCCAGGCCAAGGAAGACTTTCTGCGCGAATTCGCCGCGGATTCCGGAATCGGGATGGAGTCCACCGTTGCGGTGGGCGATGGCGCCAATGACATCGCCATGGTCACCGCCGCCGGGCTGGGCGTCGCTTTTGATGCGAAGCCGGCGCTGCGCGAGGCCGCCGATGCCTGCATCACACCGCGCCGCCTCGACGCCGTCCTACCGATGTTGGGAATTGCCAATGTCTAAGTTCGAGATAGCGCACCAACGCCTCGTTGCCGCCTGTACCGCTCGGGATTCCCACGAGGACCCCGCGGATCCGTCGACCGTGCAGGCGATGCAGATAGCCCTCCACCTCCCCAAGCAGGATCCCCCGGCGCGCAGCGAGGTGCTTACCGCGGCCGCCCGCGCCGTGGTGGCCGCCTGTCTAGATGACCGCGCCGGCGAGGACGGTGCCTTCGCCGCGGCGCTCGCGCAGTGGTACGGCCACCGCATCCGCAAGATTGCCCGCCGGGCGCGCAATAAGGCGTGGCGCGATGTGCAGCTGCTGCCTGGTGTCACCGTGGATGACCGCGCGCGTGCCTTTGCACCTTCAGCGGTGGGGGAGGTGGACCCGCTCATTAGCAAGCTGCAGATCGGCCACACCGACCTCGCGATGGACGAGTCAGGGCCTCCGCTTGCCGATGCCCCCATTATCTACGTCGACCGCAGCCTCGCCATGACCGCGGGCAAGGCCGCCGCCCAAGTGGGCCACGGCTCGATGATGCTCGCCGCCGCCATGAGCCAAGAGGAGGCTGCGGCTTGGGCGGCAGAAGGTTTTCCGCTCTCTGTCCGCGAGGCGGACGCAGAGACATTTCGCACCGCCTGCGCGCAGGAGGACGCGGTAGTCATCATCGATGCCGGGTTTACTGAGATCGCCCCGGATTCGGCTACCGTGTGTGCGCTGCGGCGACCAATCGCTTAAGGGCACCGCGCACCGTTTCTGGGTTCGTGGTTTGCCAGAACCGCGGCATGGATGCCTTGAGGAATGCGCCGTAGCGCTTGTATTCCAGCCGGTTATCCAGCACGGCGACGACCCCACGGTCCGTTACGTGGCGCAAAAGCCGCCCGGATCCCTGCGCCATGAGGAGCGCCGCGTGATTGGCGGAGACCTCCATGAACCCGGAGCGGCCGGCGGCGTCGGCTGCCTGGGAGCGGGCCTGCAGCAGTGGGTTATCGGGTCGCGGAAAGGGGATGCGGTCAATGAGGACTAGCGAGCACGATGGCCCCGGCACATCCACGCCTTGCCAAAGCGTCAAGGTGCCAAAGAGACAGGAGTTCTCCTTCGTGGAGAACTTATCTACCAGCGTGCCGATGGCATCTTCGCCCTGCACATACAGGTCAAACGGCAAACGCGGCGCCAGGGCCTCCGCGGCCTCTTCCGCCGCCCGGCGCGAGGAGAATAACCCCAGCGTGCGCCCGCCGGCGGCCATGATGAGCTCGTATATTTCTTCCAAGGTTTCGGAGGACAGGCCATCCCGCCCCGGCGCGGGGAGGTGTTTCGCGGTATACAAGATGCCGGCCTTCGCCGGGTCAAAGGGCGTTCCTGCATCGAGCGTGTCATACGTACCGGACGGCAGGCCCCATTGTGCCGCCATGGCGTCGAAACGCCCGCCCAGCGCCAGCGTGGCCGAGGTAAGCACCACCGTTTGCTCCCCAAATAGGTTCTCGCGCAGCATGTGCGCGATAGACAGCGGCGCGACGGCGAGGGTATCGGTGCCTTCCAGCCACACCACATCGTCTTGCGCGGCGGGGTCGTCGGTGGCGAAGACTTCCAGGATCCGCCGGATCGCCTCGGCCAAGTCCGTGAGGTGATTACTTAAATTTTGGCGCTCGGCGTTCTTTTCGGGGTCATCGTTGGCCTCGCCTTCTGGGGCGCGGGAGATGAGGGATTTAACGCGCAAGAACTCATCGGCAAGCGCGCGCAAGTGCGCCTGGGAGGTCTCATCCAAATCCGTCCACCGGCCGGGCTCCTGGACGCGCAGCAGATCATCGAATTCATCGGCCAACTCCGCTAGGTTTCCGGCATTGCCCAGTGACTTTGCGCGGTTCGCCGCCATTTTAATGGCGCGGGAGGTAATCTCCGCGGTGGAAACGGAGGTAATGCGCCCATCGAGCTCGTGTGCCTCATCGATGATCGCCACATCATGTTCGGGCAGGATACTGGCCTCAGAGATGGCATCGATGGCGAGCATGGCGTGGTTGGTGACGATGATATCGACATCGGCAGCAGCCCTGCGGGCCTCTTCGGCGAAGCAATCCGCACCATGCGGGCAGCGCCCGGCTCCCAAGCATTCATTTGAGGTCACCGATACCGCCCGCCACACCAGATCCGGAACGCCGGGCTCTAAATCGTCCCTGTCGCCGGTCTCGGTCTCCTGCGCCCAGTCGTGGATGCGGCGCACGGCCTTGCCGCGGTAGGAGATATCGGATTCATCGATAAGAGCCTCCGGGTCATCCGGGGTAGCCGCAATCTTATTCAGGCATACGTAATTATTGCGGCCCTTCATGATGGCGAAGGTGGGGGTGCGCTCCATGACATCGGCTAGCGCCTCCGTTAGCCGCGGGAGGTCGCGCTCCACCAACTGGCGCTGCAGCGCCAGCGTGGCCGTGGAGACGACGGTGGAACCCGAGTTCATCGCATGCCGGATGGCCGGAACCAGGTAGGCCAGGGATTTACCCGTACCCGTGCCCGCCTGGACGGCGAGGTGGCGCTCCTTTTCTAAGGCCTTAGATACCGCGTTGGCCATGCGAACCTGGCCCTCGCGGCGGGAGCCGCCGAGCGCGTCCACCGCCGCGCTTAGCAGCGTTTCCGTGTCGTGGTTTAGGGGCTCATCTGCGGGGTCACTCACCCCACACAGTCTAGCGACCTAGTCCTTAAAGCCCACCATTCGCGTGGGCACGGCGGCGTCATCGCGCGAAAGCGCCAGTCCCTCCCACGGCAGGGTCTTGCGGGCCTCGTCCAAGTAGGTGCGAGAGGCCTCCAAATCCGGCAGATCCTCCACGATGTGCCCATCGCGCATCAAGGGAATGGTCAATTCGCGGGTGGTGAGCTGGCCTGTATCCGGCGCGTCTGCGGCAAAGGGGTAGACGACTTCCTCGACCGCCACGCCGGAAGACCGGTAGGTGCGCAGCGCGCGCTTTGCCCCGCCCACCGATTGCTTGGACGACGAGCGCTTGGCCACCGGCACGCCGTCAACCTCAACGACCTTGTAGACCATGCCCGCGGTTGGGGCACCTGAGCCGGTGACCACGGAGGTACCTACGCCGTAGACATCAACGGGATCACCGCGCAGGCCCGCGATGGCGAACTCATCCAAATCGGAGGAAACCACGATATTGGTATTGTGATTGCCCAGCTCATCGAGCTGCTTGCGCACGCGGCGGGTCACCGCGCCTAGGTCACCGGAATCGATGCGCACCCCGCCAAGCTCTGGTCCGCCGACCTTGACCGCGGTTTCGACGCCCTTGGTGATGTCATACGTATCCACCAGCAGGGTGGTATCGATGCCCAGGGTATCGATTTGCGCGCGGAAGGCCGCCTCCTCATTGCTCGTGCCATCCGGGTTCGTGTGCGCCAAGGTCCAGGCGTGGGCGGCGGTGCCAGATACCGGGATGCCGTAGCGGAAGCCTGCCTCCAAATTGGAGGTGGCGGTAAAACCGGCGAGGTAGGCGGCGCGAGCGGCGGTCACAGCGGCGTACTCGTGGGTGCGGCGGCTACCCATCTCCAAAATGGGACGGCCGTCGGCGGCAGTGACCATGCGGGATGCGGCAGAGGCGACGGCGGAATCGGCATTCAAGATGGACAGCACGATGGTTTCTAGCACCACGCACTCACCAAAGGTGCCGCGCACCGTCAAAATGGGTGAGTTGGGAAAGTACAGCTCGCCCTCGCGGTAGCCATCGATCTGCCCGGAAAAGCGCCAGTCGCGCAGGTACTGACGGGTATCTTCATCCAGGAAATCCATCTGTTCTAGCTGCTCAGGGGAGAAGCGGAAATCTTCCACGGCGCGCAGCACGCGGTCTGTGCCGGCGACGACGCCGTAGCGACGCTCATTGGGCAGGCGGCGGGAAAAGACCTCGCAGGTCACGTTGCGGTGGGCGGTGCCATCGCGAAGCGCGGCTTGCAGCATGGTGAGCTCGTATTTATCCGTGAGCAAGGCGGTGGAGCGATCGATAGGGCGTGCTATGTCATTCATGAGCCTGATACTACTCACAGCTTAAGAAGCTTTCAGCATGCCTAGCCACCACCTTGGTGAGCTGCGGGGCGACCCTATGCCCAAAATGCCAGCGAAAAATGATTAGGCTATAAGGCATGAAGCCGCAACACCCCGAAGTCCGTATGAGCTCTCCCATGGCCACGCCCGACTTGGATGAAGGAATCGAAGTTGATGTGGCCGCGAGCGAGAACCTGCCGTGGATGTGCATCGTTTGGGACGATCCCGTCAACCTGATGAGCTACGTGTCCTACGTATTCCAAACCGTTTTGGGCTACGACAAAAAGCGGGCCAACGAACTGATGATGCAGGTCCACACAGAAGGCAAAGCCGCCGTGTCCAGCGGCGAGAAGGACAAGGTCGAGGCGGACGTAAAAAAGCTCCAGATCGCGGGTCTGTGGGCGACGATGCAACAGGCAGGGTAGATAGATGAAACCGTGGAAAAAGAAGAAATCGCTCATGCGCGGGCCCAAAATCACGGCGGTATTCGAGCCCATGGAGCGCGAGGTCATTGGCAACCTCACCGCCACTGTCTCTGAAGCGATCATCGGCCGCGCCCAGTCCGCACCGAAAGACGAGCTGGCGGAAATGCTGGACATGCCCACCGGCCATACCGAAGCCCCAGAGGATCCCTCTTTGGCGCGGTTATTCCCAGACTTCCAAAAGCCTGGCGATGAGGAATACGACGGCGATGCCTCCCTTTTGCGCTCGCTGCACGAAAATGACATCGCGCGGGCCAAGCTGCGGAACCTGCAGGTCATCGGCAATGCGCTCGGCCCCACCGGCGGGGTAGAGGTCTCCATTTCGGAGCAGGAAGCCCAGGCCTTCGTGGCGGGGCTCAATGACCTGCGCTTATACGTCGCGGCCGGGGACGCGACCGACGAAAACCTCATGACGGACCGCGATACCTTGGTGGAATGGCTGGCCTATTGCCAGGATTCCTTGCTGGAAGTGTTGATGGATTAATGATTGACGGAATTAGCATCGGCCATTTTTCCGGCGAAGATACCGGCGCCACTGTGCTGTACTGCGGGCCGAAGGGTGCGCTAGCCAGCGTGGATGTGCGTGGCGGCGGGCCAGGCACGCGCGAGACCGATCTGTTGCAGCCGCACAATACCGTGGAACGCGTCCACGCCATCGTGCTTGCGGGAGGGTCCGCCTTTGGCCTGGCCGCTGCGGATGGCGTCATGCGCGAATTGGAAGCGCACGGGGTCGGTTTCCCCGTCTTTGGCGAGGATAAGCCCGGCCCGCGCGTGCCCATCGTGCCTGCGGCGGTGATTTTCGATCTGCTGGCGGGCCCCTCTCGCCCCGGACCGGAAGACGGCGCGGCGGCGCTGCGGGCGGCCATGGCCGGCCACGACGAGACGGTTGGCACTGTCGGCGCGGGCGTCGGCGCCACGGCGGGTAAGCTGCGCGGCGGCTTCGGCCTGGCTACCCGCAAAGTGGGAAACTACGAGGTCAGCGCCGCAATGGTGGCCAATCCCGTGGGCGAGGTCATCGACCCGCACACAGGCCGCCTCTACGGCGCGCCGGGCCGCACGCCGGTCAACGCGGACGCCTACCGCGACCTGCCGCACCCTGCGGCGAAGCTGAATACGACGATTGGCGCCGTGCTTACCGATGCCCCCGTAACCACCGCCCAGGCCCAACGCCTCGCCATGACGGCCCACGATGGCATTGCGCGCGCCGTTCGCCCCGCGCATTCACCGCTGGATGGCGATACCATTTTCGCCTTGTCGACGGCGCAGGAACCGGGTGAGGTGGATATGGTCCAGCTGTGCGCGGCGGCTGCCGACGTGGTGGAGGAAGCCATCGTCACCGCGGTCACCGCCGCGCGCCCTGGCCTGGGGCTTCGCGCGTATCGCGACTTGCTCGGCTAAGATATTGCCCATTATGACTATGGGTGGAACTTCGCGTAATCAGCCGGCGCCGACAAGTACGACCAACCGCGGCCGCGGCCGCATCAGCACCGGCCTAACCCTGGCATTGGGGTTCCTGGCGGTGGAGTGGTCGGTCCACCTGATTAACGCCGTCGTCTTCGGCGGCGGGCTGTCTAACTACGGCATCCGCCCATTCGACGTGGATGGCCTGTGGGGCATTATCACGGCGCCGTTGCTGCACGGCAACCTGGAGCACTTGATGTCCAACTCTCTGCCGGGCGCCCTGTTTTGCTTCCTGATCGGTTTGTCT
Organism: Corynebacterium sp. KPL2895; assembly: GCF_040225815.1. NCBI lineage: Bacteria > Bacillati > Actinomycetota > Actinomycetes > Mycobacteriales > Corynebacteriaceae > Corynebacterium > Corynebacterium sp. KPL2895. The sequence goes on along the minus strand of NZ_JBEHFY010000011.1, from coordinate 55,761 downwards.
GGACGCCGGGTGTGGTGGGAGGTCACCTTGATCACCACCGTGGTAGCGGGCTTTGGCACGTGGTTCCTGGGCGGGGCCGGAACCTCGCATATCGGCGCGTCTGGGCTGGTTTATGGCTGGCTGGCCTACCTCGTGGTGCGCGGCGTATTCAATCGCTCCCTGCTGCAGATCCTCTTGGGCATTATCCTGGGCTTTTCCTATTCCGGATTGATTTGGGGCGTGCTGCCCGTCGCGGAGGGCATTAGCTGGCAAGGCCACCTCTTCGGCGCCCTGGGCGGCGTACTGGCCGGCATGTTCATCACCTCCGATGATCCGGCAAAGGCAGGGAGGAAATAATGCCTAACGCATCATCTCCCATCGGCATCTTTGACTCGGGCGTCGGCGGGCTGACCGTGGCCCGCGCGGTGATGGAGCAGCTACCGCAAGAATCCGTTATATATATGGGCGATACCGCCCACGGCCCCTACGGGCCGCGGCCCATCTCGCAGGTGCGCGCTTTTTCCCAGGACATCGCCGATAAGCTGGTAGAACGCGGTTGCAAGATGCTAGTCATCGCCTGTAATACCGCCACCGCGGCATTCTTGCACGATGCCCGCGAGCGCTACGATATCCCCATCGTAGAGGTCATCCACCCGGCCGTGCGCCGCGCCATGTCCACCACGCGCAATGGCAAAATCGGTGTCATCGGCACTGAGGGCACCATTAAATCCGGTGCATACCAGGACCTTTTCGCGCTCAACCCCAATGTTGAGGCGGTAGCCACCGCCTGCCCGGACTTCGTGCCCTTTGTCGAGTGCGGGATTACCGCGGGCCGCCAGATCCTCGGCGTCGCCGAGGGCTACCTCGCGCCCCTGCAGGCCCAGGGTGTGGACACCTTGGTGCTGGGTTGTACGCACTACCCGCTACTTACCGGAATTATCCAGCTCGCCATGGGCGAAAACGTTTCCCTGGTGACCTCCTCGGAGGAGACCACGAAGGACGTCATGCGCCTGCTCACGGAAACGGACATGCTCGCCCCAGAGGGTAACCAACCGGTCCATTCCTTCGAATCCACCGGCGATCCTGAGGTTTTTGCCCAGCTGGCTACGCGCTTTTTGGGTCCGCAGATCGGCTAAGACGGCCGAAATTCCTCCCCCTTTTGCGCGCGGTACCAGCATTTGGGCCGGATTCATGGAACTATTGGTTCCATGAAGCTGACCATCCTAGGCTGCTCCGGTAGCGTACCCACCGCAGACAATCCTGCCTCCGGCTATGTCGTGTCCTTCGATAATGCACCGTCAATCATCCTGGATATGGGATCGGGCACGCTGGGCCAGCTAGCTAAACTGCAGGATCCGTGCGATGCCCACGTGGCCTTTAGCCACCTGCACGCGGATCACTGCGCGGATTTTCCCTCCCTCATGGTGTGGCGCCGCTTCCATCCCATCGCCCCGGCCGCCTCGCGCAACTTCTGCTTCGGCCCGTCTGCCACGCCGACGCACTTGGGCCGCCTGTCTTCGGACGAAGTGGATGGGATCGACGATATGTCCGATACCTTGGCGTTTAGCCCATGGGTGGCAGGGGAGCGCCAGCTTGTCGATGACGTCTTTATCACCCCCTTCCCCGTTAATCACCCGGTAGAGGCCTATGCGCTGCGCATCGAGCACGCGAAGACCGGCAAGATCATTACCTATTCCGGCGATACGTCCTATACGCCCGCACTTGTCGATGCCGCCCGGGACGCCGATCTCTTCCTCTGCGAGGCCACCTGGGGTGCTTCCTCCGAGGGCATGGCACCCGGCATGCATATGTCGGGCGCGGAAGCGGGGCGCGCGGCGCGGGAAGCCGGCGTTCGTACGCTGGTGTTAATCCACATCCAGCCCTGGGGCGATGCGGAGGCCACCGTGGCGGCGGCGCGGGAGGAATTCGACGGCGAGATCGTGCTGGGTACTGCGGGCATGCAGTTCTAAGTTACGCTGGAGGGCATGACTGAATTTACTCGTGCCGATGGGCGTGCGCTTGACCAAATGCGCAGCGTCCGCATTACCCGCAATTTCACCACCAACCCGGCTGGATCCGTCTTGGTGGAATTTGGCAATACCCGCGTGATGTGCACTGCCTCCGTCGAACTCGGAGTGCCGCGTTTCAAGCGCGATTCCGGCGAGGGTTGGCTGACCGCCGAGTACGCCATGCTGCCATCCGCCACCCACGACCGCATGCCGCGCGAATCCATGCGTGGCAAGGTGAAGGGCCGCACCCATGAGATTTCCCGCCTGGTTGGCCGCTCCCTGCGCGCCGCTGTGGACTTGGAGCAGCTAGGAGAAAACACCATCCAGCTCGACTGTGATGTGCTGCAGGCCGATGGTGGCACCCGCACCGCCTCCATCACGGGCGCCTACGTTGCGCTTGCCGATGCTATCGCCCACCTCAAGTCCGAAGGTGTTGTCCCCGGCGAGCCGCTGCTCGATCCCATCGCTGCGGTCTCCGTGGGCATCATCGACGGCGAAATCTGCCTGGATTTGCCCTATGAGGAAGACTCCCGCGCCGAGGTGGATCTCAACGTGGTGATGCAGGAATCCGGCGACTTCGTAGAAATCCAGGGCACCGGCGAGCACGGCCTCTTCGGCCGCGAGCAGCTCAACGGCATGCTAGATGTGGCCCAGAAGGGCTGCAGCGAGCTCATCGCGGCGCAGAAAGCGGCGCTGGGATGGTAATCCTCGTCGCCTCCGGTAATCCGAAGAAGTTGGCCGAGCTCGATCGCATCTTGTCCGAGGCGGGCATCGAGGGCGTGGATCTGCGCCTGCTTTCCGAGGTCGAACCCTACCCCGAGCCCGTCGAAGATGGCCGCACCTTTGCCGATAACGCGCTCATCAAGGCCCGCGCCGGCGCCGCCGCCACGGGTCTGGTGACTATCGCGGATGATTCCGGGCTGGCCATCGAGGAGCTCAACGGCATGCCAGGCGTACTCTCGGCCCGCTGGTCAGGCGAACATGGCAATGACCAGGCCAATAATGACCTGGTCTTGGCGCAGATGATCGATGTGCCGGACGAACGGCGTGCCGCCGCCTTCGTCTCCGTGTGTGCCCTCGTCACCCCCGAGGGCACCGAGCGCGTGGCCGAGGGCCGCTGGGAAGGCCAGCTACTGCGCGAGCCGCGCGGTGCCAATGGTTTTGGATACGACCCGCTCTTCCAGCCAGAGGGCGAGTCGCGTTCTGCGGCGGAAATGTCGCCCGCAGAAAAGAACGCGGTCTCGCACCGCGGCCGCGCCCTTTCCCAGCTGGCCCCGTTCATCGCGGAGCTGGCCGGCTAATTAAGCGTTGAGCTGGAATTGCTCCTCGATTTCCTTGCGGCGCTTGTGCTCCATCCAGAACGAGAGGAAAGGCACCACGCCGGCCAGCGCGGTGGTAATCAGCTTTCCGGCTGGCCACAGCGCGCGCGGGCCCAAAATCAGGATGGACAGTAGGTAGGCCATGTACGCGATGCCGTGCACGATGGCGATGTAGGTCGCCCACTCCGGAATCTCCGCGCCCAAGACGTACTGGAAGAACATGCGGATGACCAGGATGATCAGGAAGATACCGGTCACCGTGGCCGCGATGGAAAAGAACTTCAGCGGGCCGCGGATGCGCGCCTTGCGGTCTGGGTGTACCTGGTTTGTCATGATTTAGTTTCTCCTTTTATCTGTTGGGCCCTCGTCGCGACCCTCTGCGGGGGAACCGCGGCGGCGCCGAGGCTGATTCAACGCATTAAACTCTTCCACATTCAGCTGCGGGCGCTGCGGCAAGAAATCCTCATCGATGGCGGTTTTCTCCGCCGAGCTAGCTGCCGAGCCCCTCACCTCAGAACCATCGGGCGAATCAGATCCTGCGCTGGCGGTTTCGCCGATATTTTCAGGGGCGTTTTCTGAGGCCTGCAGCGAATCCATCTCCCGGGCTTCGTTTTCTGCGGCAAGGCGCTCATTTTCATAGCGCAGGGTGGTGCGATAAGCATAGACCACGAATACCGCAAATAGAGGCCACTGAAAGGCGTAGCCCAAGTTTTGAAAGGTGCCCGAGCCGGAGCGGAAGCGCGTCCACTGCCAATAGGCGAGGAAGAGGAAAAGCACCACGAAAAATATGACGAGGGCGATGTGCCACCACCGCACCTTCACGCGCCGTTTCTTCTGTTCCTCTTGCATACTCACTTCACCCACCCTACCTATCCACCGCCGCAATACGGAATGACCCTGGTTTCTCGTTTATCGACGCGCCGTGTACACTATTCAACGTTGCTTGCGCCCGTGGCGGAATTGGCAGACGCGCTAGATTTAGGTTCTAGTGTCTTATGACGTGTGAGTTCAAGTCTCACCGGGCGCACAAGAAAAGCACCGCAGTACTTGTTCTAAGGACTGCGGTGCTTTTGTGGATCCTAATCTACCTCGGTGAACTTGCGGTCCCAGGAGGAGCGGACGGGGTTGGCATCGGCAAGCAGGATATCGAAGCGGTCATTGGCGATCTCGACGATTTCACTTAACGCAATGCGGTATTCCTGCGCATCGGAATTAGCGAGGCGCCGCACGCCGGCGTCGATCACACGCTCCACCGTGTCGTTGGTATCGAGGTACGCGACGAACGGCATGCCAAAGCGCTCGCGGTAGGCGGCGGACAGCTCGGTAATGCGTTCGGTTTGCACGTCGTCGAGCTCGCTCAGCCCGAGCGATCCGCGGTCAGCGGAAATATTCGCTGCCTCATCAGACGAGGCCAGTAGCAGCTCGTCCATGGCTGGGTAGTCGTGGATGAGCGCATCGCGCCGGTCCGCATCCGCGGTCAGCACGGCGACCTGGACGGCGGCGCGCAGCTCGTTGACATCGCTAAACGGCCGGGACTGCCAGGCCAGCTCGAGCGGCCAGGTTTCATTATTGAATAGCGGGCGCAGCGCGGCGGTAAACTCCTCACGCGAGGCCTCATTAAGCTCGTTAAGGCTCACGCCCTTGCCATCGGCGCGCGAGACCTGCGCGCTCGCGCTGCCGGTGTGGAAGAACAACAAGTTGAGCACGATTGCGGTAATCGCGCCGATGGACATGCCAGAAGAAACGAAGGTCTGCGCCCACTCCGGGAAGGCACTGGCTACCTCCGGCTTGAAGGTCACCAGCATGGCCAGGCCCAGTGCGGAGGTGACGATGACGGAGTTGCGGCCATCGCTGAGATCTGACTTAGCGATGGTCTGCAGGCCCACCCACGCCACGTTGGCAAAAAGCGCTAGCGATGCGCCGCCGAGCACCGGCGACGGAATCGCAGCAACGACCGCGCCGGCCTTCGGCAAAAGACCCAGCACAATCATGAACCCCGCAGCCGCCACGGCCACCCAGCGCGATTTCACGTTGGTCAAGCGCACCAGGCCAACGTTTTGCGCAAAGCAGGTATAGGGGAACGAATTCATCACGCCGCCTACTAGGGTGGAGACACCATCGGCGCGGATGGCGCGCACCACGTCATCGCGGCGGATGCGCTTTTTGACGATTTCACCGGTGGCAAACACATCGCCAGTCGTTTCCACCATGGTGATGATCATGACGATAATCAGCGAGAAAATCGCCACGAGGTCGAATTGCGGCATGCCGAAATAAAACGGTGTGGTAATGCCGAGGGCGGGGGAGGAGGAGACTTCGCTAAAGGAGGCATCGCCAAGCGCGAGCGCCACGCCCGTGCCCAGCACCAAGCCGATGAGCACCGCCAACGTACCCACGAAGCCGGAGGAAAAACGCTGCACCAAAATGATGACCGCGAGCGTGCCAAAGCCATAGAGCAAATCGCGCGTGGCCGGCACGCCCTCGGCATAATTGACAAAGTCATTGGCCGATACCGCCAGCAGCGAAGTACCCATCACCAGCAGCACTGAACCGGTAACCACCGGTGGGAAGAAACGCAGCACCTTGCCAAAGACCGGCGCGGCGAAGAAGGTAAAAAGGCCTGCGACGATGATGGCGCCGTAAATCGTGGGCAGCGAAGCCACCCCGCCCTCGCCATCGGTGGCGCCGAGGCCAATCGCGATGATGGGCGATACCGCCGTCGTGGTCACGCCCTGCACGATGGGCAGGCGCACGCCAATATGCTTGCCGATGCCCACCGACTGAATAATCGTCGCAATACCGCAGGTTAAAAGGTCGGCATTGATGAGGTGGATGGTCGTTTCCGCATCCAGGTTCAACGAGCTGGCGATGAGCAGCGGGACGATGACCGCCCCGGCATAAAACGCGAGGACGTGCTGCAGCCCAAGGGCGGCGAGTTTCGGCGCGGGGGGAACGATGTCTACGGGGTGCTTGGGCTGGGACGCCACGAAGTCCTCCTTGTTACGGAAGCGAAGCTGACCGCCTTAACAGTAGAGGTAGACACAAGTCGGCGCCAAAGTGTACGTGAGCAAAGCCACGATCGGGGCTGGATTGCCCCCGAACAAAAACGTACGGGTGGTTTATATGAATCGAGCTACCAGCAAAGCATGATGACCGGTTTATAACTGGTGCTCACGGCAATGTTTATGGTTGTTAATTTCGTGAATCGAGCCGACAATGAAGAGGTGACGGGGCTTGATGCTGCGGGATGAAAAGGCGGCATGTGCCCCGGGAAATTTGACCCAGAAGAAGGGAATTATGACTACCGCAACTAAGCCCCAGCAGTATCAAGGGTGGGAAGGTTTTGCGCCTGGCCCTTGGACCGAGGGCATCAATGTCCGCGATTTCATTCAGCGCAACTACACGCCTTTTAACGGCGATTCCAGCTTTCTCGCTGGACCCACCGATAAGACGCTGCGCGTGTGGGACACCCTGGAAAAGAACTACCTGTCGGTCGAGCGCGAAAAGCGCATTTATGACGTCGATACGCACACCCCGACCGATATCGATGCCTTCCCGGCTGGCTATATCTCAGAAGACGATGACGTCATCGTCGGCCTGCAAACCGATACGCCGCTCAAGCGCGCTATGATGCCGTTCGGCGGCTGGCGCATGGTCAAGCAGGCCATCGGCGAGGCGGGCAAAGAGGTAGACCCCGAGGTGGAGAAGATTTTCACCCGTTACCGCAAGACCCACAATGATGCGGTCTTTGATATCTACACTCCGCGCATCCGCGCCGCCCGGTCATCACACATCATCACCGGCCTGCCTGATGCCTATGGCCGTGGCCGCATCATCGGCGATTACCGCCGCGTGGCGCTGTACGGCGTGGACTACCTCATCCAGGAAAAGATTAAGGCCCGCGATGCCATTGCCGATGCCGGCTTTTCCGAGCACTGGGCCCGCTACCGCGAGGAGCACTCCGAGCAGATCAAGGCCCTGAAGAAGCTCAAGGCGATGGCCGAGTCCTACGGTTTTGACATCTCCGAGCCGGCGCGCACCGCCCACGAGGCCGTGCAGTGGACCTACTTTGGCTACCTCGCCTCCATCAAGTCTCAGGACGGCGCCGCCATGTCCATCGGCCGCCTGTCTGCGTTCTTCGACTGCTACTTTGAGCGCGACTTGGCCGCTGGCATCATCACCGAGGAGCAAGCACAGGAAATCATCGACGCGCTCGTGCTCAAGCTGCGCATTGTCCGCTTCCTGCGCACCATCGACTATGACCAGATTTTCTCCGGCGACCCGTACTGGGCCACCTGGTCCGATGCCGGCTTCGGCAGCGATGGCCGCCACATGGTCACCAAGACCTCCTTCCGCCTCCTACAGACCCTAATCAACCTGGGGCCATCACCGGAGCCGAATATCACCATTTTCTGGGATCCGGAGCTGCCTGCAGGCTACAAGGAATTCTGCGCGCACATCTCCATCGAAACCTCCTCCATCCAGTACGAGTCTGACCGCCAGATTCGCGACGAGTGGGGCGATGACGCGGCGATTGCCTGCTGCGTGTCCCCGATGGAAGTGGGCAAGCAGATGCAGTTCTTCGGCGCCCGCGTCAATGCCGCCAAGGCTCTGCTCTACGCCATGAACGGCGGCCGGGATGAGGTCTCCGGCAAGCAAGTCGTCGAAGGCTATGAGCCGATTCAGGGCGATGGCCCGTTGGATTTCGACGAGGTCTGGCAAAAGTACGAGGAGATGCTGGACTGGGTGGTTGGCACCTACGTCGAGGCCCTGAACATCATCCACTACTCGCACGATAAGTACGCCTACGAGGCCGTGGAGATGGCGCTGCATGATTCCAATATCATCCGCTCCATGGGCTGCGGCATCGCGGGACTATCCATCGTTGCCGATTCGCTTTCTGCCATCAAGTACGCCAAGGTCACCCCGGTCCGCGATGGGACCGGACTGATTACGGATTACATCACTGAGGGCGAGTTCCCGTTCTACGGCAACGACGATGACCGCGCCGATGACATCGCTGCCACCATCGTGCACACCGTGATGGAAAAGATTAAGGCCATCCCGATGTATCGCAATGCCATCCCCACCCAGTCCGTGCTGACCATTACCTCTAACGTGGTCTACGGCAAGGCAACAGGTTCCTTCCCGTCAGGCCACAAGGCCGGCACTCCCTTCTCCCCGGGGGCTAACCCCGAAAACGGTGCGGATAACCACGGCATGGTCGCCTCCATGCTGTCGGTGGGCAAGCTGGATTACAAGGATGCCCTGGACGGCATCTCGCTGACCAATACCATCACCCCGTCCGGATTGGGCCGCACCCCAGAAGAGCGCATCACCAACCTAGTCGGCGTGCTGGATGCCGGCTTCATCATGGAACAATAAGAATCACGACAAGGAGAACCATTATGGCAACCCCAACCTTTGCAGAACGCCTTTCAGACATGAAGGCCAGCCGCGACGAGCACAAGATGAACTCTGGCCTGTACCACGCCAATATCAACGTGTTGGATAAGTCCACGCTGGAAGATGCCGTCGAGCACCCAGAGAAGTACCCGAACCTCACCGTTCGCGTCTCTGGCTACGCGGTCAACTTTGTCAAGCTCACCAAGGAGCAGCAGCTTGACGTCATCTCCCGCACCTTCCACCAGGGTTCATAATCATGGCTGATGGCATTACTGGTGTGGTCACCCTGTCGCCGGAATCCGGCGAGCGCGTTCGCGGTGTTGCCGCGGGCCTGGGAACCGACCACGAACTCGATGAGATTACCCGCCCCGAGCTCATGGAGGCGCGCCGCACCGGCGATATTGCCCTCGTGCACTCTTGGGAGCTGGTAACCGCCGTCGACGGCCCGGGCACCCGCATGACCATGTTCATGTCCGGCTGCCCCCTGCGCTGCCAGTATTGCCATAACCCGGACACCATGGAGATGAAGACCGGCACCTTGGAGCGGGTCGACGATGTGGTCAAACGTATTAAGCGCTATAAGCCCATCTTCCAAGCTTCCGGTGGCGGCCTGACCATCTCTGGTGGTGAGCCCCTCTTCCAGATTGCCTTTACTCGCCGCGTCCTCAAGGAAGTCCACGACGCCGGCATCCACACCACCATCGATACCTCCGGTTTCTTAGGCTCGCGCCTGCGCGATGAGGATCTAGACAATATCGACCTGGTGCTACTGGACGTGAAGTCGGGCGATGAGGAAACCTATCAGCGCGTAACGAGGCGGCAGTTGCAGCCCACGCTCGATTTTGGTGACCGCCTCAACGCGATAGGCAAGCCGGTGTGGATTCGCTTCGTCGTCGTACCGGGCCTGACGGATTCGGCCGAGAACGTCGAAAACGTCGCCTCCATCGTGGCGCGGTGGAAATCCAATGTGGAGCGCGTCGAGGTCCTGCCCTTCCACAATATGGGCAAGGACAAGTGGGAGGGGCTCGATATGACCTACCACTTGGCAGATACCAAGCCACCGAAACCGGAGGACGTGGAAAAAGTCCGCGACGTTTTCCGCGCGAAGGGCCTAGAGGTTTACTAACCTGGGTGGGCATGACTCACTACCGCCGCTTCGGCCACGATATTATTGAACACACCCTGGAAGTCCCGTGGGATTATGACAATCCGCGCGGGACTTTTGCTCTCTATGCCCGCGAAATAATCCCGCCCGGCGGCGAGGACCTGCCGGCGCTGTTGTATCTGCAGGGTGGCCCTGGCTTTCCGGCCCCGCGGCCAGTCAAACCGACGGGGCTTATCGGCAAGGCGCTCGAGCGCTATCGCGTCATCCTCCTCGACCAGCGCGGCACGGGGCGTTCGCACCGCATCGATAGGCTGAGCCCCGCAGAAGAGCGCAGCGCAGAACACCTGGCCTTGCTGCGCCAGGACAATATCGTGCGCGATGCCGAGCGCCTGCGCGAACACCTGGGGCTGGAGACTTGGTCCCTATTTGGCCAGTCTTTTGGCGGCTTTTGCATCACTGCGTACCTATCTCAGGCGCCCGAGTCCGTCAAGCACGCGTTTTTCACCGGCGGCATCCCCACGCTGCAGGGCGCGGATCACCTTTACCGCGCGACTTTTAGCAAGCTCAAAGCCCGCCAGGAGCGTTTCTTCCGCGAGTTCCCTTGGGTGCAGCGGCGCGTCGAGGAAATCATCGCCCACCTTGATAATTCCGATGAGCGCCTGCACACCGGCGAGCGGCTGTCCTCGCTGCGCTTTCGCACCATCGGCACCGATTTGGGGCGGGGCACGGGCTTCGACGGATTGGCCTACCTCCTGGAAGAGCCCTTCCGCACCGTGCGGGGAGAGAAGGTGCTGCGGGATGATTTCCTGTGGGGCATCGGCGAGCGCGTGAGCTTTGCGGAGGCGCCGCTTTATGCGGCTATCCACGAGTCCATTTATGCCGGCAGCGGCGGGCAGGCGGCGACGCAGTGGTCGGCGCACCGCGTGCGGGAGGAGTTCCCGGAATTTGCCGAGTCCGGCACCTGGCTGACCGGTGAGCACATTTTCCCGTGGCAGTTTGATGAGGATCCGGCGCTGCAGGCCTTCAAGGAGGGAGCGCAGGGGCTGGCGGAGCGGGAATTTACGGCGCCTTATGCGCTTGCCGATGCCCCCACCTCCGCCGCCGCCATCTACCTCGACGATATCTTCGTTCCGCTGGAGGAATCCTTGGCCACCGCGGCACATTTGGGCGATGTGCGCCCGTGGGTGACGAATGAGTACCAGCACAATGGCATCGGCGAGAACGGCGCGGAGGTGATGGGCAAGCTCTTTGCGCTTATCGATGACCACTAGCGAATGCTTTCTGCCTGTGCGAAAATTAATTTCACACTCGTAGTTAGGGAGAGGGAATGTTTAGCTTAATCATCATCGGAATCATCATCTTGCTGGTTCTCGCCACCGTATTTGATGGCTACTACATCGTGCGTACCCGCGAGGCGGCCATCTTGGAACGGTTGGGTAAATTCCAGACGGTCGCCCACGCGGGGTTGCACTTCAAGATGCCTTGGATTGACCGCGTGCGCGATAAGATTTCGCTGCAGGTGCGCCAACTGGACGTAATGGTGGAAACCAAGACGAAGGACAATGTCTTCGTCCAAATTCCGGTCGCGGTGCAGTACGAGGTGGTAGAAGGCCGCGAACGCGAGGCCTTTTATATGCTCTCCAACCACGAGCAGCAGATCGTGGCCTATGTGCAAGATAATGTGCGCTCGTCGGTGGCGAATATGGGCTTGGACGAGTCCTTTTCCTCTAAGGACACCATCGCGCAGAACGTGGCGGCCTCACTGCGGGATAATATGGCCGAATACGGCTGGAACTTCGTCAATACGCTAGTGACCGATATCCGCCCGGATTCCCGGGTGCGCGAGTCCATGAACTCCATTAACGCGGCGCAGCGCGAGCGCGAGGCGGCCATCGCCCAGGCGGAGGCGGAAAAGATCCGCGTGGTCAAAGAAGCCGAGGGTGCTGCAGAAGCGAAGAAGCTGCAGGGTAGGGGCGTTGCAGAGCAGCGCAAGGAGATCGTCGAGGGCATCGCTCAGCAATACGAGCTACTACGCGATGCCGGGGTGCAGGAATCTCCCGAGGTCCTCATGCTGGTGTCGCAGTACCTTGACGCGATGGTGGATGTCTCGAATAACGGCCAAGCCTCCGTGCTCTACATGCCGTCCAACCCGCAGGGAATGGGCGATCTGTTCAGCGGCATGCGTGACGTGCTGATGGCGGACCGCGCGCTGGATGAGTCCGCCGGGCATTAAGGGCCTACCTGCGCCGCAGGAGGAGCATTAGCCCCAAGATGATGGGGACGCCGCCCATGATGAGGAGGTAGGTCGTTTCGGCGGATGCCGAGGTGGGATCGTACAGCTGCGACATCGATCCGGCCAGCGAGGTGCCTATGGCCATGGTGAGGAAGTACAGCGCGGAAAAGCGGGTGGCATAGGCCCGCGGTGCGTGGGCGGCGGATGCGGCCATGCCCACTGGGCCGATGAAGAGCTCACCGAGTGACATCAAAAAGATGGTGCCCGCTAGTACCAAAAACGGCGTGGAATTTTCTCCGCCGCCCACGAATGGCAGCAGGAGGAACATGCCGGCACCGGCGAAGATGATGCCGCACCCCATGAGCGCGCGCCGCGAGTTGGCCCAGCGCGTCATGCCCGCGGCCAAGGGCAGCGAGAGCAGCAGGATAAATAGCGGGTTGAGCGATTGCGTCCAAGCCGGTGGGATCTCGAATCCGCCGATGGTGCGGTTGAGGCGCTGATCCGAATAGACCGCAAGCACGCCGTAGATTTGTGGTTGCAGGGTCCAGTAGGCTGTCGAGCAGGCGAAGAGCGGAATGAAATCCAGGATGCGGCGCCGCTCATCCGCGGTGACCTGCGGGGATCGCAGCATGCTGGCAAAAAGCCTGGCCGCGGCCGCTACCGTGGCGATAAGAAGCAGCACGGTCAGCGTGCCTGGGGAGACGGTGATGACGAGCAGCACGCCGGCTACAAGCGCCGCCAGCGCGATCAGCCCCGCCTTACCCGGGGCCTGGGTGGGGTGTGGTGGGCGCGACGGAACGTCTATCTTTTTCCGCAGTGCGCCGTAGGTGGCGCAGCCGCAGCACATGAGCACCGCTGCGGCGAAGAATCCGGCGTGGTAGCCGTATTCCTCGGCCAGCCACCCAGTGAGCATGGGGCCAAAGAGCGCGCCGACATTGATGCCGAGGTAGAAAATCTGGAAGGCCCCGTCGCGCGCGCCGGCCTCGGCGGGAAAAGCGGCGCCCAGAATCGTAATCGCGGCGGTCTTGAGCAGCCCCGAGCCGAGAGCGAGCGGCAAAAGCCCGATGATGAGCCCCGCCGTGCCGGGGACGAGCGAGAGGGCAAAGTGCCCGCACACCAACAGCCCGGCGCCGGTAAGTAGGGTGCGCTTGGCGCCCAAGAGCCGGTCGCTAACCCAGCCGCCCACAAACGTAAAGAGGTAGAGCAGGCTGCCGTACGCGCCGACGAGCGCGGTGGCCTGCGTTTGCTCCATGCCGAGCCCGCCGGAGGTGGAGTAGAGGTAGTACGCGAGGATGGCTTGCATGCCATAAAAGCTGAAGCGCTCCCACATTTCGATGCCCGCAATTGCCGGCAAAACCACGGGTAAGCGGCGAATTGAACGCCGTTCAAGAACTTTCATAAAAAGGACTATAGCGGCCGAGAGTGTGTGCTAGATCTAATTTGGTGGATATTTCTACTAAAGACATAGCGACAATCGATGCCCACCACATCTGGCACCCCTACGCCGAACCCGGCGCGCCCACGCGCGTGGTCGAGTCTGCCGCGGGCGTCCACCTCACGCTTGCCGATGGCACCCAGCTCATCGACGCCATGTCCTCCTGGTGGGCCGCCGCCCATGGCCACAGCCACCCGCGGCTTACCGCTGCTGCCAAGGAACAGATCGACCGCATGAGCCACGTGATGTTCGGCGGGCTTACGCACGAACCGGCTGCGCGGCTGACGGCCAATCTCATGGAGCTCACGCGCCACGACTTCGCGCAGGTCTTTTATGCGGATTCGGGATCGGTCTCGGTGGAGGTCGCCATCAAGATGGCCCTGCAATACCAGCAGGGGATCGGCCACCCAGAGCGCACGAAGATGTTGACGTGGCGCTCGGGCTATCACGGCGATACGTTTGCCGCGATGAGCGTGTGCGATCCCGATGGCGGCATGCACTCGATGTGGACCGGCACCCTGGCGCAGCAGATTTTCGCCCCGGCACCGCCCACGCGCGGGGCGAGCGAGAAGATGCGCGCGGATTACCTGCGGGAGTTGGAAGGCTGCATTACGAACGAGGTCGCGGCCTTGATCATCGAGCCCGTCGTCCAAGGCGCCGGCGGCATGCGTTTCCACGATCACGAGTTGGTGCGCGGGGCGCGCGAAATCTGTGACCGCCACGGAATCGTCCTGATCGCGGATGAAATCGCCACGGGATTTGGCCGCACCGGGGACCTTTTTACTACCCAGGCGGCGGGTGTAGTTCCGGATATCATGTGCGTGGGCAAGGCGATGACCGGTGGATTCATGACGATGGCGGCCACGCTTGCTACCGCCCGCGTTGCCGAGGGCATGCACCCGCGCGCGCTGATGCACGGCCCTACCTTTATGGCCAACCCCCTGGCCTGCGCGGTATCGGCCGAGGCTACCGCCATGATCCTGGAAGGAACGTGGCGGGGGCAGGTTGGGAGCATCGAGAAGCAGTTGTGTACGGGGCTTGCCGGGCTGGAGGATGAGCCGGGCGTGGCAGACGTGCGCGTGCTGGGCGCTATTGGCGTGGTGGAGATGGAGCGCGATGTCGATATGGCAGGCGCCACGGATGCGGCGGTGGAGCAGGGCGTGTGGCTGCGCCCGTTTGGCCGCCTTATCTATACCATGCCGCCGTTTATCAGCACCGAGGACGAGGTTGCGCAGATTTGCCGCGGGGTGCGCGCCGCGGTGGCAGGAGGAAAGCGATGATTATCTTTATCACCGGCACCAATACCGACGTGGGAAAGACCGTGACGACCGCGGCCATCGCCAGTGCTTTTGCCCAGAGCGGGCGCGAGGTTGTTTATGCCAAGCCCCTGCAGACTGGGGAGCCGGATAATAGCGGCGATGCGGCGACGGTGCGGGCCCTGGCCGGGGTCGAGGTTACGGAGATGGCGCGCTTTCCCGAACCGCTAGCACCAAACCTTTCGGCGCGCCGGGCGGGCATGACGCCGCCGACTAAAGAGGAGCTCAGTGACTGGGTGGCGGGGTTGGACGCACCAGGCCGCGTAGTGCTGGTGGAAGGCGCCGGTGGGCTGCTAGTGCGTTTGGCCGATGATTACACGCTTGCCGATGTTGCCACCAATCTCCTCATCGTCACCTCCCTCGGACTCGGCAGCCTCAACGCCGCCGAGCTCACCGTCCGCGAGGCGCAGCGGCGCGGGATTAACGTGATGGGGCTTATCGGCGGCAGTTTGCCCGAGAAGCCGGACTTGGCGACGAGGCTGAACGTGGACGAGCTTCCAGCGGTCACGGACTGCCGGTTGTGGGGCAGCGTGCCAGAGGGCGCCGGAGCGCTGGGCCGGGAGGACTTCACCCTGATGGCTGGGGCGCACTTTCCCGCTGATATGTGCGCGGAGTTGCTTGCGCACGCCGAGTAGCGCTACCTCGGTGAGGCAGCGCTAGCGGATCCAGCGGACCTTGCCGTTTACCCGGGCAAGGCGGCCGCGCAGGGGAGGGGCGTTCGGATCGTCTTGGTTCACCCCGTTGTGGTACGGGCAGCACACGGTGAGGTTGTCCGCGTTGGTCATCCCGCCGTGCTTCCACGCCTGTAGGTGGTGGATCTGAGACTTATCCGCCGGGTGATTGCACGGCGGCCACGGGCAGGTGGGGTTTTCGGCGGCGGCCATCAGCCGCTGTTTTTCTGAGGCGAACCGCGAGGTCCGATACAGGTTGACCGGGCCCTTCACCGGGTGGATAAGCGTGGCTAGCCCGTGTTCGCTGAAGGTGCGCTCGACGAGCTGCGCGCCGGTAATGGTCGAGCCGTTGGTCAGCCGAAGCGTGACCTCGTCGCCATCGCCATCCAAAATCTGATCCAGCGCGTTGAGCGGGATAATTACGTTCGTCGTGGTCTGTACCGTGGCAGCGCCCTCGCCGCGGAGGAGCTCGCGGAAAGACGCGAGTGGGTCATCGGGGTCGAGGGCGGAATCAATATCCGCGAGGAAGGATGAGGGCGCGGTAATGCGCATCGTCCACGGGCCTTCCGGGCGGCGCAGGAGTTGTACGCCCTCGCGCGGCGGCCGGCGGCGCGGGCGCCATTCGCGCAGGCGCTTCTTAGCGAGCCGGGCGATCTCAGAAGCCGGTCCGTGTTGCCGGCACAGCTCTACACGCAGGTTCCACGCGGCGCGCTTGGTGGCAGCACGGGTGGCGTACTTCTCTATGAGCTTCAGCGTCACCAGATCGTGGTGGCGCGCGCCCGCGGCGGCAAGGCGCTGCTTGCGGCTAAAGGAGGTGGTGCCGAAATAAACTTCAGCCAGCGTGAGCAGTTCGCGGGCCTCGACATCCGGCAGGCCGAGCTCGATGAGGTCGCGTTCAGGCATGCCGTGGGCCTCGGCGAGGATATCCATCGCCGAGGAAATCTGGGTGGCATAGGCCTGCAGTGCGTTCATGCCTGCAAATCTAGGCGCGCGCTGCCGCGGCGCCAATCGCGCCCAGCGCCCGCCTGTGGATAACTTGTATAAACGTCTACAAACTTATCCCGCGGCCACCGCAAAGAGATACGAAATCAGCATGCGCTTTAGCTCCATGACCACGGAATCGAACTTGTCTGGATCGCCCGAAATGGCGTAATTAAGCAGCGAGACCACGGTGTGGATAAGGAAGCGCGCCAGCTCAATGCGTTGCGCATCGCTGTGCTCGGTGGCCAGCGGGCGAAGGATCTCGGCGAGCGGCTCCAAGAGCTGCAGCTCGGTATCGGCCGCCGTGGCCCGCGTCGCTGGGGTGGACTGGATGGCGTGCCAAACGGCGCGCCGGGAGGGGTCCTCGCGCCACATCCGCGCGAGGTGGTCGATGAATTCATCCAAGACATCCGGCCACTGTGGGGCTGGCACGAGGCGCGAAAAGCGCTCGATTTCGGCCAGGCTGGTGGCGGTATCTTGCCGGTCGAGCTCGCAGATGAGCACGTATTTATTGGCAAAGAATTGATACAGCGTGCCGATCGGAACCTCGGCGCGGTGGGCTACTTCATCGAAGGTGAAGGATTCGAAGCCGACATCGACAAGCACGGCGCGCGCCGCCTGTACGATGCGTGCAAAGCGCTCCCGGCTGCGCGCCTGCGCTGGCCGACGCCGCGGGACGAGGATTTCCTCCACCGGCTTACTCGAGGCCCTTCATCACGTGCGCGACGTGCCCGGTGGCCTTCACGTTGTAGTGGGTCTGGCCGATGGTGCCATCCGGCTCCACGAGGAAGGTGGAACGGATAACGCCCTGGACCACCTTGCCGTAGTTCTTCTTCTCCCCAAAGGCGCCGTATGCGGTCATGACGGACTTATCTGGATCAGAAAGTAACGGGAAGTTGAGATCGTGGTCATCGCGGAACTTCGCCAGCGCCTCGGGCTTATCGGGGGAGATGCCCACCACCGCGATATTGAGCTCATTGAGCTCTTCTAGGGAATCGCGAAAATTGCAGGCTTCCTTGGTACAGCCTGGGGTATTGGCGCGCGGGTAGAAGTACACCAGTACGCGCTGGCCTGCGTAATCGGAAAGGGAAACGGTGTTGCCGGTGGCATCGGCAAGCGAAAAAGCGGGGGCGGTATCTCCTACGTTCAAACGAGTTTCAGTCATGGGTCCCACTTTACGTGCTCCCCGGCCTGCGCGGTGGAGGCCCTGCACGGTAAGATAAGCTCGTTAAGAGCGAAACTTAAGCTAAGAGGAGAATTCCGTGGCACGCAATATTGAAGATATTCAACGCGATATCGAACGCACCCGGCGCCAGCTGGCTAGCACCCTGGATGAAATTGCGGATCGCAGCAAGCCGCAAAACCTCGTCGATGACGCCAAGGATGCCGCCACCGAAAAGTTGCAGGACCGCAACGTACAGCTGGTACTCGGTGGCGTCGGCGCTGCCGTCGTTGGGCTGATTGCCTTTTCCGTGTTCCGCTCGCGTCGTCGCAAGAGCGACCTGAAGGAATTGCAGCGCTTGCTGTCTGAGCGCCACTAATTTTCCCCGCCTTACCCCCACGCGCGCCGTGGGGGCTTTTTTCGTATGCTAGGTCGCGATGAAAACTCCAATTCCTTTTTATTTGCAGGAAATTTTGACTCGGGTGCGAGGAAATCGCAGTGGCGCGGTGGCGGACTATATTCCCGAGCTCGCGAAGGCGGAACCGGACTATCTCGGCGTGGCCATCTGTACCACGACGGGGCATGTGTATTCCGCCGGCGATGCAGAGGTGGAATTCACCCTGCAGTCCGTGTCGAAGCCTTTTGCATATGCCTTAGCGTTGCAGGAACTGGGCTTGGATGCGGTGCGCGAGATCGTCGGCATGGAACCGTCCGGTGAGGCCTTCAATGAGCTTTCGCTCAACCGCGATGATCACCGGCCGGTGAATCCGATGATTAATGCGGGCGCGATCGCGGTAACGCAGCTAATTAATGGCGTGGATTCGGATCCAGCCGAGCGCGTGGAACAGCTGCGCACCTACTTTTCAAGGCTGGCGGGCCGCGAGCTGAAACTTGATGAAAAAGTGCGCGATTCCGAGCTGCAGGTCTCCGATAGGAACCTGTCTTTGGCGCACATGCTGCGCAATTACGACATCATCCAGGACGAGGCCCATGATGCGGTCTCGACCTACGTGGAGCAGTGCTCGATTAAGGTCACGGTGCGTGACCTCGCCGTGATGTCTGCCACCCTGGCTAATGGTGGCACGCAGCCGGTAACGGGGGAGAAGATCTTGGATGCCGATGTCTGCCGCTTGACGCTTTCTGTCATGAGCTCTGCGGGCATGTACGACGGCGCTGGGCGCTGGATGGCCGAGGTTGGCATCCCAGCGAAATCCGGCGTTTCGGGCGGCCTGCTGGGTACGTTGCCTGGCCAATTGGGGGTAGCGACGTTTTCGCCGCGGCTTAATAAAGAGGGCAATTCCGTCCGCGGGGTGGATGCCTTGACCCTGCTCTCAAAGGATATGGGGCTGCACTTGATGTCCACCGATGAGCGCTACGGCGTGCACCCGGTGCGCAGGATGGAAACCGAGGACGACCTCACGGTGATCTTCCTGCAGGGGCTTATCAATTTCAACGCGGCGGAGACCATCTTGCATCAGCTCACCGAATGTGAATTCGGGGAGGGCACGGTGGTGTTGGAGTTATCCCATATCACCGGATCCAACCGGATGGGCCGGCGCATGCTAAAGGAGGGCCTCCGGCGCATCCGCGAGGCCGGTTTCGATATCGCCATCGTGGATCCGGAGGGCGAATTGGAGAACCGCACCATGGCGGACGGCACTGAGGTGCCCAAGGGCGAGCCGGAAGATTACGCAATTGCCGAGGAAGCAGTTTAGGTTTGGGTCACCTTACCTGGTTAGGCTAGGATAGGTTCGCCCTTATCCTCGTATCGAGGATCCCGATCGACCAAGGACTCAAAATGGCATATAGATTCCCCAAGGTATTGGCCGTGGTAGCGGCCTCCGCCACCGTACTGGCAGGCTGCAGCGCCGCCGAAGAAACCACCAACAACACCAACAGCAGCAGCGGCAGCGACGATGCCGCCCTGTCCTTCACCGACCTCGCGGGCCGCGACGTAGAACTCGACAAGGCCCCCGAGCGCGTCTTGCTGGGCGAGGGCCGCTCCCTCTTCGCCACCGGCATCCTCAACACCGAAAACCCGTTGGATAAGGTCGTGGGCATCGGATCTGACCTGAAGAAGAACGTGCCGGACTACTACAACATCTTGGAAGAAAAGCTGCCCATACAACATCTTGGAAGAAAAGCTGCCCAAGGTCACTGAACTGCCGGAAGTCGGCGCCATCAGCAAGGGCGATGTCACCGTGGAAAACCTGGTGAGCCTGGACCCGGACCTCATCGTGCTGTCCAAGGACCAGTATGACGCCTCGCAAGAGGCGGGCCTGACCGAAAAGATGGACCAGGCGGGCCTCAAGTACGCCGTGACCGATTTCCGCGCCAAGCCGCTGGAAAACACCACCAAGTCCATGGAAATCTTCGGTGAGATCTTCGGCAAAGAAGAGCGCGCCGAGGAATTCAACAAAGAGTGGCAAAAGACCGTGGACCTGGTCAAGGAGCGCGCGGACAAGGTAAAGGATAAGCCCAAGACCTTCGTCTGGCGCGCGGCCGGCGTCATGGACTGCTGTGGCTCCTGGAATAACTCCAATATCGCGCAGCTGGTCAACGAAGCCGGCGGCGAAAACGTAGCCGACGGCGTCATCCCGGGCGAGGTCGGTGCCGTGACCCCAGAAAAGGTCCTCGAATCGGACCCAGACATGGTGATTGCGACCGGCGGCGACTGGTCCGAGAAGAAGGACGATGAGGGCAACCCCGTCGGCTACGCCGCGGTGGGCTATGGCATCGGCGAAGATGAGGCGGAGGCAAGCATCGCTAAGCTGCCGAGCAACCAGCCGGGCTTTGAGAACCTCCGCGCGGTCAAGGAGCACAAGCTGCACGGTATGTGGCACCAGTTCTACAACTCGCCGTTCAACTACCTAGCGCTGCTGCAGATCGCGAAGTGGATCAACCCGGAGGCGTATGAGGATATGGACGTCGACAAGGAGTGGATGCAAGCGCAAGAAAAGTACTCGCCGGTTGCTGGCGAGGGAACCTTCTTTAGCACGAATTAATGGTAAGCGCGGAGGTAGCTGCCCTTACGCAGCAACACAAAAAGCTCACCTGGCAGCGCATTAGCATCGTCGCGGGCCTGTGCCTCATCGCGGCGGTGGCGTTTGTGGTCAGCAACTTCGTCGGCGCCATCGACATCAGTCCCGGCGAGGTCATCAGGGGCATTGTGAATCCCTCGAGCCTGGATGACCAGACGCATACGGTGCTGTGGAAGCTGCGCTTGCCGATGGCCGTCATGGCCCTGCTCATCGGCGTCAGCCTCTCGCTGGCCGGTGCGGAGATGCAGACCATTTTGAATAACCCGTTGGCGGAGCCGTTTACCCTCGGAATTTCCGCCGCGGCGGCTTTCGGTGGCGCAAGTTCCATCGTGCTGAAGTGGCAGCTGCTGACCCAGCCGCAGTTCAACCTGGCGTTGGTGGCGTGGCTGTCGGCGGCGGTGGCGACGGCGATCATCGTCGTGGCTGCCATTATCCGCGGTGCGAAGGCAGAGACGATGGTGCTGCTCGGCATTGGTTTGGTCTTCTTCTTCCAGGCCATGCTCGCGCTCATCCAATACCAGTCTTCGGCCGAGGCGCTGCAGCAGATCGTCTTTTGGTCCATGGGTTCGCTTACGCGCGCCAACTGGGTCGCCAACGGCGTGCTGGCGGGCGTGCTGCTGGTTGCCTTGCCCATTTTGTGGGCGCTGTCTTGGCGGCTTACCGCCTTGCGGCTTGGCGATGCCCGCGCCGCCGCCATGGGCATTAATACCGCGCGGCTGCGCGTGGTGGTGCTCATCGTAGTCTCCCTCGTGGCGGCAACGACGGTGGCCTTCGCCGGCATCATCGGCTTTATCGGCCTCGTGGGCCCGCACATCGCCCGCATGCTGGTGGGCGAGGATCAGCGCTACTTCGTGCCTGCTTCCATGGCTGCCGGTGCGGCCGTGATGTGCGCGGCGCACGCGGCGAGCCTGATGATTAAGCCTGGGCTGGCTATTCCGATCGGCATTGTGACTTCGCTCTTGGGAGTGCCGTTCTTTATTGCCATCGTGATGACTCGAAGGAGGGCGCTGTGGACGTAGAACTCACCCTGCGCGGTATTAGCGCAGCCTACGGCAAGCACACCGTGCTCGAAGCGGTCGACGTGGATACGCTGCAAGGCGGCCAGTTGGTTGGCCTGCTAGGGCCCAACGCCTCCGGCAAGACCACGCTGATCAAGTCCCTTGCCGGCGTGCACCGCGGGTACAAAGGCGAGGTGGATTTTCTGGTGGATGGCGAAAGCCCGCGGGGCAAGCACCGCCGCCAGCTCATCGGCTACGTCCCGCAGGATCTGCCCAGCACCGCGGCGCTGCGGGCGTTTGAGACGGTGTTGATCGCGGCGCGTCGGGAAGCATGCGAGGATCCCATCACCCGCAGCGGCGAGGTGCTGCACGCGATGGGGCTGGATGCCATTGCTTCGCGCTACCTCAACGAGTTATCTGGCGGCCAGCGTCAGCTCGTGGCCGTGGCGCAAATGCTGGTGGGCAATCCGGGGCTGATGCTCTTGGATGAGCCGACGTCCGCGCTCGACTTACATCGCCAGTTCTTCGTCCTCGAGGAAGTGCGTGAGAAGGCGAAGCGCGAGGGTAGCCTGGGGCTGGTGGCCATCCACGACATCAATCTAGCCGCGCGCATGTGTGATCAGCTGGTGGTGCTCAAATCAGGCTGTATTCGTGCCCAGGGCACGCCTGGAGACGTGCTCACGCGCGAACTGGTGGAAAGTGTCTATGGGGTAGAGGCGGACATCGTGGAGCACCGCGGCGTTCCCGTCGTTGCGCCCCAACGCGTGAAATAAGCAAAGGCCGAGCGAAGTGCTCGGCCTTTTTGCTAGCCTTGAACTGCTAGTTTTGAAAACGAGAAAATCGCGAGGTGCGTGCCTCGCGATTTTGCAGTTGTGCGCCATCAGGGAATCGAACCCCGAACCCACTGATTAAGAGTCAGTTGCTCTGCCAATTGAGCTAATGGCGCAGTGTTGACATCCTGCCGTGTGGCTCTCTGTGCAACGAGTAGAAACTCTAGCACCCCGGTTGAAAAACTGTAAAATCGCCTGCTCATAGTGCATTTCTGGGGGAATATAACAGTTTGGATAATGGTGAGCTTGGTTCTGGTATTTGGAGTGGCAAGACGATAGGCTGGATTGGTCTTGAAAGAACTACTGTATTTCTAAGGTCTACTTAGTGATTATCTCCCTCCCTAATTCCCGCCGCATTGCTGCTGCGAGCATTGCGTGCATTTCCCTGGTAGTAGCCTCGTGCTCCGTTAATTCCGCCGCTGAAAACCGCCCGGAGGAGCAGGAAACCACCTCGAGCTCAGCAGAGAAATCTGAGCAGAAAGAAAAGTCTAAGCTTTCCGCCTCCGTGAAGGATGGGGCGCAGGATGTCGATCCATCCAAGCCCGTCACCGTGGAATCCACTACCGAGCTCAAGAGCGTGACCATGACCAATGAGTTGGGCGTGGAAGTAGAAGAAAAGCTCTCTGAGGACGGCAAGAAGTGGACCACGGCTGAGGAACTTGGCTATAACCACACTTATTCCATCGTGGCCACTGATAAGGATGGAAATAAGAAGAACGTGAGCTTTTCTACCTCCCAGGCGGCAGGCGTCGCCCAGGTGGCGATGACGCCTATCCCAGGCTCCGAGGTGGGCGTGGGCCAGGTAATCGGCGTCAATTTCGGTACTTATATCACCGACCGCAAGGCGGCAGAGGACACGATTACGGTCAAGACCAACCCAGAGGTGGAAGGCGCGTTCTACTGGGTGAACAACCAGGAGGTGCGGTGGCGCCCCAAGGAGTATTGGGAGCCGGGCACCAAGGTTGAGGTCAAGGTCGATCAGTATGGCAAGGATCTCGGTGGCGGCATCTACGGTGGGGAAAATACCGGGACGGATTTCACCATCGGGGATCGCACCGTCACGCTGGTGGATAATGCCACCAAGACCATGAAGGTCTACAAGAACAAGGAGCTCTTGCGCACCATTCCGGTATCGCTGGGGCGCGATTACCAATTTGACACCCCGAATGGGCGTTACGTCATTGGTGATCAACACCAGTCGCTGCTGATGGATTCTGAGACCTTCGGGTTGCCGCACGAGGCGGGCGGGTACAGCACCGAGGTGGACTGGGCTACCCAAATGTCTTATTCGGGCATCTACGTGCACGCTGCACCGTGGTCCGTGTGGGCGCAGGGTAATTCCAATACCTCCCACGGCTGCATCAACGTCACGCCAGAGGCCGCTCAGTGGTTCCAGAACACCGTCAAGCGCGGCGATATCGTCCACGTATTTAATACTTATGGCGAAACGCTCAACCCTATGGACGGCTTGGGCGATTGGAATATGTCCTGGGAGAAATGGTCCAAGGGCAACGCGGACGCTAATCAATAATCCGTACAATTTTTAGGCGCATGGCTACAGTGGTGGCCATGCGCTTTTCTATTTTGGACCGCGGAGCGGCAGGCACACTCGAAGGGGTAGCCGAGCATGCGCAGCATGTGGAGCGGCTGGGTTTTCACAGGTTTTTCCTCGCCGAGCACCACGGGGTGCCGGGCATCCCCGCGGGCCAGCCGGGCATGTTGGCTGCGCACGTGGCGGCGCGCACGCAGCGCATTCGCGTGGGTACCGCAGGCATCATGGTGCTCAACCATCCACCGTTTCTGATTGCGGAACAAATCAACCTCTTGGAAGCTCTATACCCGGGCAGGATTGATATTGGGTTGGGCTCCTCGGTGGGCTTTACGGAGCCGGTGCGCAAGGCGCTGCGCCAGGGCGATCCGCTAGATCTCAAGCCGCAGTTCGAGAACGAGGTCGAGACTTTGCTGCGGTACCTGCGCGGCGAGGAAGCGGTGACGGTGCGGCCCGAGTACGCGGGCACGCCCATCTATATCCTTGCGGGGTTCCGGTCGGTTACGGTGGCCGCGCGCTTGGGCTTGGGCGTCATCCTAGGCGGGCCTGTAGAGATGCAGGAAAAGGCGGCACGGCTCTACCGCGAGCATGCGCTTGCCGATGCCCCACCTATCATCTCCTCCCTCAATATCGCCGTAGCCGATACCGCGGACCAGGCCCGCGATCTTTTGCTGCCAGAGTCCTATGCAAAGGTCATGGCCCAGTCCACCGGGGAATTCGCGCCGCTTCGCCCGGCCCGCGAATTGGACCTAGAGGGGCTGACGAGTCAACAGCAGCGCCGCATCGACGAGTCCCTGAGCCACGATATTTGGGGGACGGTGGAGGACGTGGGGGAGGATCTAAGGGGCATCGGCAAGCGGCTGGGCGTCGAGGAGTTCCTGATTACCGGAGATATGCCCGATCTCGCTGGCAGGGCCCGCTCGGAGGAAATGGTGGTGGAGATATAAAAATCCCGAGCGCGAGGCTCGGGACGTTGGGGTGGCTGACGGGACTCGAACCCGCGACAACCAGGATCACAACCTGGTGCTCTACCAGCTGAACTACAGCCACCATCGTTGCGCGAAAGCAACGAGATATAGGTTAACTCACGCCGCGTAAATTACAAAAACGCCTGGTAATCGGCGGTGGTTTCGGCCTTGAGGTCCTCGGCTTCGGTGGAGGTTGGGCCTTCGTCGGTGCGAAAGACGCTGCGGCGATAAAAATCCAGCTCGCGGATGGACTCGATGATGTCTTGCAGCGCGCGGTGGGCCATGCCCTTATCGGGCTGGTTATAGTAGGCCCGCGGGTGCCAGCGCCGAGCGAGCTCCTTGATGGTGGAGACGTCGATCATGCGGTAATGCAGCGCCTCATCCAGCCGCGGCATATAGGCGCGGATGAAGGTGCGGTCGGTGGCGATGGAATTGCCTGCTAGGGGAGTGGGGTGCTCGCAGTGCTCATTAATAAGCGCTAGTACCGCGTCCTCGGCCTCGCGGATGGTCGTGGTGGACTGGCGGATTTCCTTATCGAGGCCGGAGTTCGCGTGCATCTCGGTGACGAAGGAATCCATCTGGGATAGTTCCTCTTCGGTGGCGTGGACGACAAGATCGATGCCCTTGCCAAGGATGTTGAGATTGCCGTCCGTGATGACGGCGGCCACCTCGACGATTACGTGGCGTTCTGGGTCGAGGCCGGTCATTTCCAGGTCGATCCACACGAGGCGATCATATTTTGCGGCGATTTCGGGAGAAGACATGCGTTCCATTCTAACCCCGGGCGGCAGGGCCCTCCGCGCGCCCCGATCTGCATCCCATAAAGCGGAAAGAAAAATTTACCTATCGTTTTACCGACACGGGGAAGTGATTTACGGCATACTTTCTATATCGTGCTTCACAAGGGAGGTGCGAATCACTAAGGAGTTTCTCGATGGCAAACTTTCTCGATGCCCTCAATTCCATAATTTGGTCGCCCGCCCTCGTCTTTTTGTGCTTGGGTGCGGGTGTTTATTTCACCGTGGTAACGCGGGGCCTGCAGGTCCGATGCATTCCAGATATGCTGCGACAAATTTCTAAGGGCGAAAAATCCGACGACGGTGTTTCTTCCTTCCAATCGCTGATGGTCTCGCTATCTGGCCGCGTGGGCGTGGGTAATATCGCCGGCGTGTCCACGGCCATTGCCTTCGGTGGCCCTGGTGCGGTGTTCTGGATGTGGGCGGTGGCCCTCTTGGGCTCGTCCACCTCCTTCATCGAGTGCACCCTGGCGCAGATTTATAAAGAAAAGGACCAGGACACCGGCGAGTACCGCGGTGGCCCGGCCTACTACATCGAAAAGGCGTATAAGCACACCAAGGCCGCGCCATTCATGATGGTCTACGGCATCCTCTTTGCCATCGCCATGATTCTGGCGACCAGCTACTTCCTGCCGGGCATTCAGGCAAATGCTGTGGCCGCGGCTGCCGATACCGCGTGGGGTATTAACTCCACCTGGGCCGCGGTAGTCCTGGCCGGCATTTTGGCCATCATCATTATCGGTGGCGTCAAGCGCATCGCTAACTTCGCCACCCTGGTCGTGCCGTTTATGGCCGTGATCTACATCGGCATCTCCATCGTCGTGATGCTCATTAACTACTCGCAGATTCCAGAGGTCTTTGGCCTCATCTTTAAGTCTGCCTTCAACCTCGAGGCCGGGTTCTCCGGCATGCTGGGCGTGGCCATCATGTGGGGCGTTAAGCGCGGTATTTACTCCAACGAGGCTGGTCAGGGTACCGGCCCGCAGTCTGCTGCCGCCGCTGAGGTCTCCCACCCGGCTAAGCAGGGTTTCGTGCAGTCCTTCGCCGTGTACATCGACACCCTCTTCGTCTGCTCCGCTACGGCGTTCATGATCATCTCCACGGATATGTACACCGTCTTCCGCGGCGAATCCGAGGACGGCGAGGTTGTTTACCAAGGCTCGCTTCCCGATGACGTCGCGGTCGGCCCCGGCTTCGTCCAATCCGGCCTCGATAGCGTCTTTTCCGGCTGGGGCCCGACGTTTATCGCCGTGTCCATTGCCTTCTTCGCGTTTACCACCGTGCTGGCGTACTACTACATGTCCGAGGTCAACCTGACCTACTTCAACCGTTGGGTTAAGTCCCGCCCAATCCGCCGCGGCCTGGTGTGGGCGCTGCGCATCCTCATCATCGTTTCGGTCATCGTGGGCGCTACCACGACTCCGGGCTCTGCTTGGGCGCTGGGCGATATCGGTGTCGGCACCACAGCATGGCTAAATATCATCGCCATCCTCTTCCTGCAGGTTCCGGCGCTTAAGGTCCTGAAGGACTACGAGAAGCAAAAGAAGGCGGGCAAGGAACCGGAATTCGACCCAGAAGCAGTGGGCATCAAGAATGCGGACTTCTGGGTGGACCGCAAAAATGCTCGCGCGGCGGCACAAGTGGCCGGTAGTCAAGCAGCCGGCAAGAATACTGAAAGCTAACCCATCTGGGAATAAAAACGCCCGATAAGCGGCGCGATGACCGGGGTCGGCAGCACCTTGCTGACCACGTTCATCGCCTTTGATAAGGGGCCAGGGACCACGCGTCGCTGGCCCTTTTGCATGGCCGCGATGGTCTCTTTGGAACAGGACTCATAGGTGGTCCACAGCGCATCGGGCACGACCTTATCCACAATGGTCTGGTCTTCCTCGGCGATGGTGGCCTCGCGCACCGGACCAGGAGCAAGCAAGGTGCAGCTGATGCCAGAGCCCTTCAGCTCATAGTGCAGCGCCTCCGTAAACGCATTCACCCCGGCCTTGGTAAAAACGTAGGTCGCGTTATTGGGAATGGGGATATTGCCGGCCGTGGAGCCCACATTGCAAATAGCGCCCGTGCGCCGCGGGAGCATGTGTTTTAACGCGGCGCGGGTCAGGCGGTGCACGGCGGTGCCGTTCAGGGCGAATTGGGAGGACTCGTAGCCCCAGTCTTGGTCCATGAAGGGGCCGAAGCTGGCGATGCCGGCGGAATTGACCAGGATGGAGACTTCTTTGGAGGAGATGGCATCAATGACTGCCTCGACTCCCTCATCGGTGGCCAAATCCGCGGGCAAGGCAATGGCCTCGATGTGGTGGCGGCGCTCAAGTTCTGCGGCGATGCCTTCCAGGATTTCGCCGCGCCGGGCAACGAGAATGACGTTATAGCCCATCGCCGCGAAATCGTGGGCCATTGCCTTGCCGATGCCCTGACTAGCGCCCGTAACCAGGGCGTAGGAGGTACGAGATGGTGCCGGAAGTGACATTGTCGAGCCTTTCGAAGGAGCCAGGTACTAAAGACCCCAGCGTAGACAAAAATCCGGCACGCTGCGAAAAAAGTCTCGAGGCATCGTAGCTTAAAGGAACGATGTCTCGAGACTTCACACGGTGCCCCCAGCAGGACTCGAACCCGCGACACATGGGGTAGAAACCCACTGCTCTAATCCGCTGAGCTATGGGGGCTGGACAGCACACTCATATTAGCCCACGGCCACGGTGATTTCTAAGCCAGGGGGCGGGCGGAATTGTGCGTGCGCAAAATATCGACCAATTCTTGGGCGGCTGGGGTCAGTTCGCGGTCGGAGCGGTACGCCACGATGGCGTGGAACCGCGGAAGTTCCTCTTTGACCGTTAGCGAAGCGATGCCCTGCGGATGCAGCGCGGGGGCGCACCGTGGCATGAAGCTGATGCCAAAGCCACTGGAAATCATCGGAATGGCAGCGTGCAGCGATGACACGTCTTGAATGTGATTCGGCTTGTAGGAGGGGTGGTTCTCCCACAGTTCATCGTAGAGCTCTGCCATGCCGGGAAGCTCGCGGCAGTGGGGAGGCACCAGCCAGGTTTCCTCACGCAAGTCCCGCAAGGAGATCGGAGAGGGGAGGCGTGACAGGCTTTCTGGCACCGCGAGGGTGTAGTCGAACTCGGCGACGTCGTGGATGGTCAGTTCGGGCGAGTAGCGACGAATGAAGGCTTTGGGGTCGGACGTCGGCAAGAGCGCGAGGTCCACCTGGCCCTCCAATAGTCGCTTAATGGCGGTGGTCGCGGTGGAATCATCCAAGCTAATGCGAGCCGAGGGGTGGATTTCGGTGAGCTCGGAGAGGATGGAAGGGGTAAATTCCCAGTTCAAAATGGGACACGACGTCAGGGAGACGGTATTGGCGTTATCGCCGGTGATTTCGCTGATGTGGCGCTGGGCATCGGCAAGCAGGGCATCAACCTTAAGGGCGGTGTCATAGACATAATCACCCGCCTCCGTGGTAGTTACGCCCGAACGACCCCGGGACAGCAACTGGGTATTGAGCTCCTTTTCCAATTTGCGGATGGAAAGGCTCAGGGAGGGTTGTGTCATTTCGAGGGCTGCGGCGGCATGGGTAAAGGACCCATTGTCTACAACGGCACGGAAATAAAGAAGTTGACGGGTGTCCATAGGCTCTATCATGGCATATCCAGGGGAAAAATATGCGTTCGCTTTGCATTAGGGTGGCCCTATAGAATGCGAGCTATGGTCAATAAGCTGGTCAAAAGCACGCAGTCTGGAACGCAAAAACCCCGTCCTTCCTGGGGAATTTTTATTGCAGCAATGCTTTTTGCTGGCTTGGTTGCCGGGTTCATTTCCTTATTCTTATTGGCGGATTCCTTGGCTGCCTTGGGCATTCCGGACCCTGGGCGGATTACCACCTTTGGCCTGCCGCTGTTTCGTGGGCTGGCGTGGCTCTTGATGGCGCTTTCTGTGGGCTCCTTTTTGGCCTCGTCGTTTCTTATCGCCCCGCGTGGCGAGAACGATTCCCTCATCGGGGCACCATTATCGGTTGACGGCCATATCGCCGCCCGCACCGGTACGTGGTCGGCCTTCGGCGTTGCGGCCGTGGGGCTGGTAGAAATCCCGATGATCATGTCGGACCTTACCGGCACGCCGTTTTTTAAGGTCTTCAACCTGACCATTCTGAAAATGGCCTTTACGGAAATTTCCTCCACCATCGTGTGGGGGATTGCGGTGCTCATCGCCCTTACCGTGGGAATTATTGGCAGACTCAGTCGCACCTGGGCCATGCAGCCGGTTCTGCTGTTGCTGTCCATCCTGCAAGTAGTTCCCATCGGACTTGAGGGCCACTCGGCGACCGGCGGCGACCACGATTACGGCACGAACTCGCTGCTGTGGCACCTGGTATTTGTGATGCTCTGGGTAGGCGGCCTCATGGCGCTTATCGCGCACGGCCGGCGCTTGGGCCCGAATCTCGCCTTTGCGGTCAAGCGCTATTCCACCATCGCGTTCATGGCCATCGTCGTGCTGGCGGTATCCGGCCTGGTCAATACGCTCATCCGGATGGATATTTCGGACCTGCCGCAATCACCCTACGGCATTATCCTGATTACCAAATTCGTGCTCACCATTCTGCTGGGCATTATGGGGCTTATCCACCGTGAGCTCACCATTCCGCAGTTAGATAGAAACCCGCGGCTCTTTATCCGTATCGCCATCGTGGAGCTCGCAGTCATGGCGGGAACGATTGGCGTAGCCATCACCCTGGGGCGCACCGTGCCACCACCGCCGCGGGACCCAAATTTGAGCTCCATGCAGATCCTTATGGGCTATAACCTGCATGAGGCGCCCACGGTATTCAATATCTGGACGATGTTCCGCTTTGACATCATGTTTGGCACGATTGGCCTACTCTTGGCCGCGGCATACGGCTACTTGGTCTACCGCGTGCACAAGCGCGGGTTGAGCTGGGACAAGGGGCGCACCGCGTGGTTTATGGTGGGCTCGCTGGGACTTACGCTCGTCATGTCTACGGGCCTCGGTCTGTACATGCCGGCCATGTATTCCATCCACATGCTGGTGCACATGATTTTGTCTATGACCATCCCGCTGCTCATGGTGTTAGGCGCGCCCGTCACGTTGGTCATGGAGGCCTACGAGCCGGGTCCGAAGGGCCAGCCCAGCCCGCACGATTATGCCTTGGCACTGACCCAATCCACGTTCGTGCGGGTCATTACCAATCCCTTCGTGAATTTGGCGCAGTACCTCTTTTTCCTCTACGTGCTCTATCTTTTCCCGAGCCTGTACGAATTCGCCATTTCGGAGCACGCCGGCCACCTCATCATGAACTACGTGTTCCTCATTTCCGGCTACTTCTATTTCTGGGAGGTCATCGGCCCAGATCCCCTGCCCAAGCGCCATTCCACGCCCTTCCGGCTTGGCATGCTTTTCTTGTCGATGCCCTTCCACCTCTTCGCCGGCGTGTACCTGATGCAGCTGCAAACGGTGCTTGGCCTCGACTTTTATCAGTACCTCGAGCTGCCCTGGGATCAGGACCTGTTGCAGGATCAGCGCGTGGGTGGGGGCATCGCCTGGGGCTTTGGCCAATTCCCCTTGGTCATTGTTTTTGGCAAGCTCTTCTTGGATTGGCTGCGCGATGACCGCGCGACCGCACGGCGCCACGACGTGCAGGCGGAGGCGGACGATGACGCTGAGCTCGCCCGCTATAACGCGATGCTGGAGAATATGAGCCACGGCGATGAAAGCGGGTTCCGCGGGCACTAAATAGCCGGCCACTTGTGGAAAACCCACCCGAAAGTGACCATCCTGGCGCCACTTTGTTGAAGAGAACAACAAGTTATCCACAGCGCTGATGGTCATAGCATGGTGCGGGTTGCGCTGCGGCAGCAGGATGTGAAGGCGAGCGAGGGACATACCACTCGCGAACTCACAACCTAGTAAAGGAATTTCAGTACCATGTCTCAATACCCAGTGATGCTCACCGGCCGCCTTACCCAAGACCCGATCTTGACCAAGACCTCGACCGGCGCATATAAAACCAAACTGCGCATCGCATCCTCACGGCGCGTTCCTGACCGTCCCGCCGATACCGGCACCGAGGCGGAGAACCAGCGCGGCCAGCAGCAGTGGCGCGATGTAGACCACCTCTTTATTGACGTGGAAATGTGGAACCAATTTGCCATCAACGTCAAGAAATCCCTGGCTAAAGGGATGCCACTGCTCGTCTGTGGCTCGATCGTCTCTGATCAGTGGCGCGATGATGAGGGCAAGGACCACTACCGCACCTTTATCAAGGCACAGTATGTGGGCTTGGACCTAAACCGCCACGTCATTGGTGCAAAGCGCTTGGCGCCGCAATATAACCAGGAAAACATCGCTATTCCGGAGCTTGGTGATAACGAAGTTGAGCCCGACGTGGATAACTCCGCGCCGGGAGATACCGCCGCCGATACCGCTGCAGACCGCATCCAAGCGGGAAATAGCGTGGCAGCCCAGGACAGTGAGGAAGTAGCAACGCAAGAGGAGGAGACCGCCGAAACCGTGCATGCATAGCGCCAGCCATCCGCCTCGGGTTCACCCGACCCGAGGCACCTAGGCACGCTTTCTGATGTAGTGTTTGTGTAGATAAATACGTCTCCCAAATTTTTGCAAAGGGGTAAAAGTGGGCGAATTCATCTACACGATGAAAAACGTGCGCAAGGCAATTGGCGATAAGGTCATCCTTGATGATGTCACGATGGCGTTCTACCCGGGCGCCAAGATTGGTGTGGTCGGCCCCAATGGTGCCGGTAAATCCTCCATTCTGAAGATCATGGCCGGCTTGGATCAGCCCTCCAATGGTGAGGCATTCCTCGACCCGGGCGCTACCGTGGGCATCCTGCAGCAGGAGCCGCCGCTGAATGAAGAAAAGACCGTGCGCGGCAACGTCGAGGAGGGCCTCGGCGATATCTTTGAAAAGAAACAGCGCTTCGAGGAAATCGCCGAAGAAATGGCGACCAATTACAGCGACGAGCTCATGGCAGAAATGGGCAAGCTGCAAGAGGACCTGGATGCTGCCGATGCATGGGAGGTTGATTCCAAGATCGAGCAGGCAATGGAAGCATTGCGCTGCCCGCCTTCCGATGCCCCGGTGACCAACCTCTCCGGTGGTGAGCGCCGTCGCGTGGCCTTGGCCAAGCTCCTGTTGACGGAGCCGGACCTGCTGCTTTTGGACGAGCCCACCAACCACTTGGACGCCGAGTCCGTGGAGTGGCTGGAAAAGCACTTGGCGGATTACCCAGGTGCCGTCTTGGCCGTCACCCACGACCGTTACTTCTTGGACCACGTGGCAGGCTGGATCTGTGAGGTGGACCGCGGCAAGCTGTACCCGTACGAGGGCAACTACTCCACCTACCTGGATAAGAAGCAAGAGCGCCTCCAGGTTGCCGGTAAGAAGGACGCCAAGCTGCGCAAGCGCTTGAAGGACGAGCTGGAATGGGTACGCTCCGGTGCCAAGGCTCGCCAGGCCAAGAACAAGGCGCGTTTGGAGCGCTACGAAGAGATGGCTGCCGAGGCGGAGAAGTACAAGAAGCTGGACTTCGAGGAAATCCAGATTCCTACGCCGCCGCGCTTGGGCAATAAGGTCGTCGAGGCGAAGAACCTGGTCAAGGGCTTCGATGATCGAACCCTGATTAAGGACCTGTCCTTCACCCTGCCGCGCAACGGCATCGTCGGTGTTATCGGCCCGAACGGTGTGGGTAAGACCACGCTGTTTAAGACCATCGTCGGTTTGGAAGAACCGGATGATGGCTCCGTTGAGGTCGGCGAGACCGTCAAGCTGTCCTACGTGGACCAGAACCGCGAGAATATCGACCCAGAGGCTACCGTGTGGGAGGTCGTTTCCGGCGGGCTGGATTATATTCACGTTGGCCAAAATGAGATGCCATCGCGCGCATACCTTTCCGCCTTCGGTTTCAAGGGCCCGGATCAGCAAAAGCCGTCGAAGGTGCTCTCCGGTGGTGAGCGCAACCGCTTGAACTTGGCGCTGACCTTGAAAGAGGGAGGCAACCTTATCCTTCTTGACGAGCCAACCAACGACTTGGACGTCGAAACCCTGGGTTCGCTAGAAAACGCCTTGGAGAAATTCCCTGGCTGCGCCGTTGTTATTTCCCACGACCGCTGGTTCTTGGACCGCACCTGTACCCACATTCTGGCGTGGGAAGGCAACGTTGCCGAGGGGCAATGGTTCTGGTTTGAGGGTAACTTTGGTGACTATGAGAAGAACAAGGTGGAGCGTCTGGGAGAAGACGCCGCCCGTCCTTCTCGCGTAACTCACCGCAAGCTCACCCGATAATCCTGAGGAGAATGATGGCGACCGATAACGCGCATACCCACCAAGTGCCCACCCGCTGGGGCGATTTCGATATGTACGGCCACATGATGAACGCCAACTATATTGAGGTTGCCCAGGAAGCACGCTTGGCTTTTGCCAAGGAGAATATCTATGCCAAGGGCATCGATTTCATGGCCTTGGTGCGTCATCTCGACGTGGACTATATGCGGCCCATTCCCTTTGAAGGCAATGCCCACGTCATCGTGGAAACCTCCGTTTCCCAGATCGGTTCGTCATCCTTTACCACGACCCAGCAGGTCAAGACCGCTGCTGGGGAGGTAGCGGCCACGGTGAACTGTGTGCAGGTTGTCATTGACAAGAAGAAGCACACCCCGCGCCCGCTTACGGATGAGGAAAAGGATATTCTGCAGATGAGCGCCTCCTAAGTGGCGCACTAGGCACATGAAGAAAGGTAGGGCCCGTTAGCCATGGTCACCGAGTCGTTTGAAGTTCGCAGCGGAGGACCTGGCTTACGGGCCCTTCTTGCGCGCGCAGTTGGGGTAGACGCGAATGCGTCGGTGCGCCTGCGCCAGCTTGCCGATGACGTCGTCGATGCCTTCGTCACCACCCCCTTCGAGGTCGTCGCCTCCCGGCGGGTGCAGGGGGTGGTCTCCCGCGATGGGGCAGTGGTATCCGCGGAGACGCTGGAGCAACAGCTCGCGGAACACGATGGCACCGGCATTATGGAACTCGGCCCAGCTCGCGATGCGTCGTGGCCGGGCGCATTGCCCCCGGCCACCGGCTTTAGCGTGGTGGATACCCTGCCGGTGGCGGTGGTTCGCGACCTTTCGGACCAAGGTCAAAAGCTGACCCGGGAGTTTTCCGGTCCTATGGGCCCGCCACCCAGTTTGCTTAATCAGACCGTGGTCACGGTTGAAGGCAATGGACAGACGGTGGAAATCCCGATGCGGATGATCTTTGCCTGCACCAACTTGGGGCTAATTCCGGGGTTCTCTGCCTCCATGGATATTCCGCGGCACCTGCGAGTGTCGAGTCTTGGCCGGTGGGTGCGCCTTGATGCACCGTTTGGCAGCATCTACCGTTCCACGCGGCTATCGGTCCTGTAATCACTCCCCGAATCTGGGATCTTACCGCCCAAAACAGACAGTAAGTAATATCTATAACCCAATAGTCGGGGGTGGTAGTTATTTTCCGGGTGTGGATTTTTAACCCTATACACTGCGGTATCGGGGAAAGTGCGATTATTGCTGTCACCCCCGTTCGTGAAATATACACAAACTTATATTCTCCTTTGCATTCTGCGTTAACCTGACAGCGAGAAGTAAATTTTCGCCACTGTAACCAACACATGAAGGAGAACCTCCGTGCGCATTTCTGTACCTAAAGAAATCATGAATAATGAAAGCCGCGTTGCCCTCACCCCAACTGAGGTGCGGACCTTGGTTGCTGATGGGCACGAGCTTTTCATCGAAACGGGCGCAGGCGTAGGCGCGTCCTTCCCCGATGAGGAGTACGTAGAGGCTGGCGCTACCATCGTTGATTCTGCGGACGAGACGTGGGCCAAGGCCGAGCTCCTGCTGAAGGTAAAGGAACCGCTCGAGTCCGAGTATCAGTACCTGCGTTCGGATCTCACCGTCTTTACCTACCTGCACTTGGCAGCGGATCGCCCGCTGACGGAGGCGCTGACGGAATCGAAGACGACCTCGATTGCTTATGAAACCGTTACTGATCGCCGCGGCACCCTGCCGCTTTTGACCCCTATGTCCCAGGTCGCTGGGCGCTTGGCCGTCATTGAGGGTTCACACCACCTTTTGTCCACCCAGGGTGGCCGCGGCCTTTTGGTTTCTGGCATCCCGGGCACCCAGCCTGCGCGCGTGGTGGTCATCGGCGGTGGCCAGGTAGGCGCGTCCGCCGTTGCGATGGCACACGGTCTGCGCGCAGAAGTCACAGTCTTGGACGTGGATCCGCACGTCCTGCAGCGCTTTGATGACCAGTACGCCGGCGGCGTGCGCACCCTGATCTCTGATCCGTCCACGCTGGATAAGGAGTTGGAGGAGGCCGATCTCGTCATTGGCGCCGTACTGATTCCAGGTGCGGCGGCACCAAAGCTGGTCCGCGAGGAGACCGTGAAGAAGATGAAGGAGGGCGCAGTGCTTGTCGATGTCGCCATCGACCAAGGCGGCTGCTTCGAGAACTCGCGCAAGACCTCCCACGACGAGCCGACCTTCAAGGTCCACGACACCCTCTTCTACTGCGTGGCCAATATGCCTGGTGCGGTGGCAAATACCTCGGCCCGCGCCTTGGCTTCGGCGACGCTGCCGTATATCCGCGCGGTAGCCAACGACAACCTGGATGCCGCAATCGAGCGCTTCCCAGGCTTGCGCTCCGGCGTCATGACCCGCGGCGGCAAGCTGGTATCCGAGCCGGTACGCCAGGCATTCGACTGGCAGGACTAGATAGTTGCTAGCGCTAGCCGGTGCTAGTGCTGATACACAGTAAAGGGGCCCGCGCACTTACCTAATACGGAAGTGCGAGGGCCCCTGTTTGTGGCTTGAAACGCTTGCAAAAGCAGCGTTACAAGCAGGTGAAAATTAAGGCGCTCTATTGATGAGCATGGCGGCGACGCGCTGCATGTGGTCCCAAATCATGGTGCGATACGCCGGCGGGATGGTGTCTTCCTCGATGCTATCGAGGGACTTTCCCATGAGCTCGAGCCAGCGGTCGTGGGCTTCCATGTCAATGGGGAAAGTCGCGTGCCGCATGCGCAGGCGCGGGTGGCCGCGGTTTTCGGAGAAGTGTTGGGGACCGCCCCAGTACTGAATCAGAAACCAGGTTAGGCGCTGTTCCGCGCCTTCCCAATCCTGATCCGGGTACATGGGACCAATCACGTCATCTTCTTTGACCTGGTCATAAAAGCCATGCACGAGGCGCTCAAAGGTAGGGGTCCCACCGATGGCTTCATAGACGGAATTCATTTAGGCATCGTCTCTCTTGTGAGGATTGGCAATGCCGATGCCGTGTGGGTACGGGGTGGTAATGCCCTCTGCGTGCATGACGTTGAGGACGCGGGACTGGACAAAGCGCTGGACGTCCCACTGGCGGCCCGGCAGCGTCTTGGTGGACACGCGGAAGGATACGTAGTCCGGCTCGAACTTGGACATGCCGTCGATGCGCGGGGTGCTGAGCACCATCTTGCGGATCTTTTCGTCCTTGACGGCATCCTTGACAGCCTTGTCGATGACATCGCCAGCAACCTCAGGGTCATTGGATAGCCCGACAGGGATTTGGATGCGGGCAACGGAGTACTCATCGGAGTGGTTAGCCACCTGCAAGATTTCGCCATTGCGGACGTACCACAGGGCACCGTCGATATCGCGGACGGTGGTAATGCGCAGGGAAATGGACTCGACGTCACCGAAGACGCCGTTGCCTAAGTCAATGACATCGCCAATGCCGTATTGATCCTCAATGAGCATGAAAATACCGGAGAGGAAGTCTCGGACCAGTTCCTGTGCACCGAAGCCGAGGGCGACACCGATTACACCGGCAGACGCGATCAGCGGGGCAACGTTGACTTCCAATTCATCCAGGATGGCGATGCCGGCCGAAACCCAGACCACGATGGCAACCGCCGATCGCCCCACGCCGGCGAGGGTCTTAATCCTCGAGGCCCGGCGGGCCTCCCTTGTTTCTCGCAGGGTGTCATCCGGTTGTCCGTCCTCTCCAGACCTGCTGCGGCTGCGGCTGGGCTTTTTGAGGGTGGAGGCCTTAATGCTGTTTTTCGCCAGCCGGTTGATGAGGTGGCGCAGCGCCCAGTGCGCAATGAAGGCCAAGATGATAATGAGGCCGATGCGAATGGGCCGCTCGATAAGCCAAAGCTGAACGTTTTCGTCGTTCCAGAAGCTCGATACGGACTCGACTGCATCGTCTTTTTTCTCTGCAGCGCCCTGAGCCGTGATAAATAAGTTCGTACTCATCATTCTTTCTTGATCGTAGACACAAGCTAACCGCACCCATTGTAGAGAAGAATCCTGAAATCTCACTGACAGCGCAGAAATTGCAGCGCGGGCGGAACCGAATATAAATTGCCGAATGGCCGGTGTGGATGAACCGCTTAGTCTACGATTGGGAGGCATGACTGAACACAGCGCGCATAACTTGGCAAAAGGATTTTCATCCCGATCCATTCACGCTGGATATCACCCGGATCCGCACATGGGATCCATTAACGTGCCGATCTACGCCTCGACCACGTTCGCCCAAGATGGCCTCGCGCAGCTGCGCGGCGGCTTCGAATACGGGCGCGTGGCCAACCCGACGGTTCGATCCCTTGAAAAGACCTTGGCTGCGCTGGAGGGCGCGGACTACGCCCGCGTCTTTGCCACTGGTATGGCAGCCGCCGATACGATGGTGCGCATTCTGGTGCGCCCCGGCGACCACGTCATCTTGGGCAATGACTCCTACGGCGGTTCCTACCGCCTGCTTAATGATTTCACGGAGTGGGGCGTGGAGATGTCCATTATCAATACCTGCGATGTCGATGCCGTCGCCGCTGCGGTCAAGGACAATACCAAGCTCATCTGGCTAGAAACCCCGACCAACCCGGCGCTGAATATCACCGATATTGCGGCAGTGGCCAAGGTTAAGGGCAATGCTCAGGTGCTGGTGGATAATACTTTCGCCACACCGTACCTCCAGAACCCGCTCGCACTCGGCGCAGACCACGTCCTGCACTCCACCACGAAGTACTTGGGTGGGCATTCCGATGTCCTCGGTGGCGCCGTAGTTACCAATGACCCCGAGGTGGATGAGCAGCTGCTGTATTTCCAGGGCAATGTGGGCGCGGTCGCCTCGCCTTTCGATGCTTACCTGACCGCCCGCGGTATTAAGACCCTCGGCGTGCGCATGGACCGCCACTGCGCCAATGCGCAAAAGGTGGCGGAATTCTTACAGGCCCGCCCAGAGGTCAAACAGGTGCGGTACCCGGGATTGGCGGAGCACCCGGGCCACGAGCTGGCGGCGCAGCAGATGCGCGGGTTCGGCGGCATGATGTCCGTGCGCTTCCACAACCCAGAGCACGCCAAGCAGATTTGTTTGAATACGCGGCTTATCTGCCTAGCGGAATCGCTGGGTGGGGTGGAATCGCTCATCGAGCACCCGCAGAATATGACCCACGTATCGGCTGAAGGCTCCGAATTGGTGCCGCCGGAGGACATGGTGCGCATCTCCATCGGCATCGAGGACATCGATGACCTGCTAGCGGATCTGCAGCAGGCCCTCGACGCCCTTTAAAAGCGCTCTAAAACGCGTACTTAGTGGCCGCCGGCAACCTTTAAGAGGGAACCGGCGGTCTTATCTGTTTCCTGCAGCATGAGCGGATCCGTGCCCGGCATGGGGGAAATCGTTGTATCCGGCCACTGCGCATAGGTGGGGATGCCCACGATATGCAGGCGTTCATCCAGGCTGCCGTCCGGATGGACGGTGCGCCGCGTGGCACCATCGGTTTCGGGGGAACCGGTGTCCTGCCCGTGATCAGCAAACGGACGCACCCGCTCATTCTCGGCTAATCCGCGGGTGAGCGGATCGTCGGCGACGCGGATATCGGGCTTGTGCATAAAGGCATCGACAAGCGTGGGCGCGGATGCCGAGCGCGGGCCAGAGGTCAGGGTGAAATGGTCTGACTCGATGGCGAGGGTGGGGTGATCGCCGAGGAAGTGGACTAGGTGGGCATCGACAAGCGCGAGCAATTGGCGCACGCGGAAAAGCGGAGGTCCCGAGCCCACCATCTGCCCAAAGGACATGAACTGCGCGTAGCGGCCCGTGCGGGACTCGCGGGTATAGCGGCCTTCCGCGCCGAGGATGGAGGCGGGCTTGCGCGACTGGGACAGTGACCACAGCGCGGCCTTCATGGGCGAATCGTGGCCCGCCGCAGCCTCCTGGATATCGCCCGCCAGGCTATCCGCGATGTGGGCAGTCAACGCCGAAAGATCGCCGGTAAAACCAGCGACTTGGTACATCAGCTCGGTCATATCCCACGGCTGGGTGACCAGGGGCGCAAGAGCGGCGCCGAGATCGTCAGGCGCGGTGGCATCGATGACCGCGAGGATCTCTTCCCGCGGGCGGAGCAGCGCCGCCGGATTCACCCGTTCCAGCGTGGTGATATACGCCTCGTAGCTATCGCGGGCGATGGCGGGCCAGACCTGGGCGTCGAAGTCGATGTCCTCAGTGCCCTGGAGCTTGTCGATGACCTCATACAACCGCCGCCGCGGCATCGTGGGCGGCAGCTCGTTGTACTCGGACTTGGGATGGAAGGGATAACCGCGGCCGGATGAGACGATGAAACGTGGTTCCTTCCCGCTCGCCTCGTAGCGCAGGCCGGAGCGAGTGGTGGAATCCTCGATGAACCTGCCGCCGCGCTCGATGGTGGTCAGCGCCATGATGTCATAAAAGCCCATGCCAAGACCGCGCACCAGCACGTCTTCGCCGGCAGGAATGGCGGCATAGTCTTGTTCCACGGGGTTGCCCGGTGCGATCCACCGCAGCCCAGACTCCGCCAAGCGCTGCTCCTCATCATTAAAGCGCGGCGCCATCCATCCATAGGCTAGGACCGTGGCATCGGCGCGCACCTGCGAGCCGTCGTCCAGGTGCAGGATATCGGCCGCGCCGTCCGTGGTAATAGTCTCGACGCGGTGGTGGTGGCTGACCGTAGAAATGCTCTCCGGCAAGCGCGCCAGCACTGCGTCATAGACCCAGCCCAGGTACTCGCCGTATAAAGCGCGCGTGGGGTTGGACTCCGGGCGGGTAGCGGCCAGCTCCGCGTGGTACTCGGTGGCAATACGCGGGGCGGGAGGGTGCTGGGCAAAAAGCTCGCGCTTGGCAGTAGCGATCTTTTCGCCCTCGCCGCGCAGCAGTTGGATCCACTCGTATTGCGTCGGCCCCTCGAGCACGGGGGCAACCACCGTCGCGCCGGGCTCGGTAAAAAGCGTGACAG
The DNA here is from genome assembly GCF_040225815.1 of Corynebacterium sp. KPL2895. Taxonomy (NCBI): domain Bacteria; kingdom Bacillati; phylum Actinomycetota; class Actinomycetes; order Mycobacteriales; family Corynebacteriaceae; genus Corynebacterium; species Corynebacterium sp. KPL2895. Next base: position 14,645 of record NZ_JBEHFY010000011.1, on the reverse strand, counting down.
CCCCCGCGCGCGTATTCATGCACAAGGTCTTAGTTTGGTCGGTTTCCCAGACGCGGCCGGCGCCGTGCTGGGCCTCATCGATGAGATGAACGGTAACGGGGGAGCTGGAATCATCCATGCGGGCGGCGAGGCGTTCCAAGATAGAGATGCCGCGCGGGCCCATGCCGACGATCGCGATTGCAGGAGTAGCCATAGCCCCTATCGTTCCACATTGCGGAACGGGGACGGATGCCGCGCACCGCTAGCATCCATTTTCCCTATGATGGGGTGGCATGACTGATACCACGAATGTGCCAGAGAAAATCGCCGTCGTTACCGGTGCCACCGGTGGCATGGGGCGCGAGATTATCAAGGATCTCGCCCGCGATCACCACGTGTATGCGCTGGGTCGCAGCGCCGAAGAGCTGCCAGAGGCCGCGAATATCACGCCGGTTTCCAGCGACTTGGTCGCCGGTTTGGACGAGGGCATGCAGTTTCCCGAGCTAGAGCGGGTCGATGTCCTCGTGCACGGCGCGGCGCGCGCCACGAAGTTCTCGGTGGAAGAGGCAACCCCGCAAGATTGGCGCGCCCACATGGATCTCAACGTTCACGCGCCAGCGGAGGTCACTCGCGCGCTCTTGCCGCAGCTGCGCAAGGCAGAGGGCACCGTCGTCTTCATCAACTCGGGCGCGGGGCGCAAGAGCTACGGCGATAACGTGGTTTATGCCGCGACTAAGCACGCGCTGTATGCGCTTGCCGATGCCCTGCGTATCTCCGAACCCGGCATCCGCGTCTCCACCGTGGCGCCAGGCCCCACCGACACCCCGATGCTGGAGGGCCTGCAGGACTATAACCCGAACGAGGTCATTGCGCCCGTAGAGGTGGCGCGCGCCATCCGCACCGTCGTGGAGGCTGGGCCCACGACCCAGCTCACGGAGATCCAGGTGCGCCCGCGCATCGAACTGAACCTCCGCAAGAAATAGGCACTTAGTTTGCGTCGACCCCGCGGTTGCGCAGGGCGCGGGCCACGCGATCGCGCTGCTCGGTAATCGCGCGACGCAGGCCGCCTGCCAGATCCTTTTGCAGGAAAGCGTCGGCGCGGTCGAGGCCGTCCTGAGTGATATCCCAGGATGGGAATAGCCCCGTAACGGTGGTAAGGCCCACCTCGGAGGACTGGGAATCCCAGATTTTTTCGGCCACCTCGAAGAATTCCCCGGTGGGCAAGAGATCATCGGAGTGCGGGTAGTTTAGCCCTTCCAGCTTGGAGGTGAGCTCGCGGTTGGTGAGATCCCCGGCGACGATCTCTTCCCATACCGCGCGCTTATTATCCGCAGTGGCAATCGCGGCGCGGGCGCGCAGGGAAGAGTAGTGGCCGGTAGCGGAATTATCGCGCTTGAGCTGGGCGGCGATGGCGGCCTCGGCATCGGCAAGCGCGCCCGCGGCAGCAAGCGCTGCGACGGCGGACCAGCGCAGTCCGGCATCATCGGAATCCGCGAGGAGATCGTGCAGGTAGTCGCGGGCCGGCTGGTGCAGCGGAATCCTGGACAGCGCCTGCGTGCAGATGATGGAACGCTGTGCATCGGTGCTTCGGGCGCCATCGACAAGCGCCTGCGCCAAAACCGTGCTTTCTTTCGCCCACGCCGGATCGGCGTAGTTCTTCAGCGCGGTAGAAGCCTGCGAGACGATGCGCTCGAGGACGGCGAGCTCGGTTTCCGCCTTTATGCCGCGGGCCACCAAGCGAATAAAGTCGCGGGCGCGCATGGTGCCGGCGCGGGTCATTTCCCAGGCGGTGGACCAGCAGAGGGTGCGCGCCATGGGGTCGTCGAATTTCTCGATATTATCCAGCAGGAATAGCAGCGAGCCTGCATCCAAATCGATAAGGCAGTAGGTCAGATCGTCATCGTTGGGCAGGATGAAATCGATGTCGTTCAGGTTGCGCCCGACCAACTCTGGAATCTCGGTGGCCTTACCATCCACGTCCATCTCGAGGCGCTCGGTGCGCACGACCTTGCCGTCCTGCGTGCCGTACAGGCCCACTGCAATGCGGTGGGTGCGCAGGGTATCGCCGCGCTGGGTAAGCTGCGCCTGGGTGATGGTGCCGTCATCATTGGCCTCCGTGGCAACCGCCAGGGTATTGATGCCGGTGGTCTTGAGCCACTGCTGCGCCCAGAAAGACAGATCGCGCCCGGATGCCTCCTCGAGGTGGCGGAGCAGATCGTCGAAGGTGGCATTACCCCACGCGTGGGCGGCGAAGTGGCGGCGCACGCCAGCGAGGAAGTTCTCGCGGCCGACATAAGCCTGCAGCTGCTTGAGCACCGAGGCGCCCTTGGCGTAGGTGATGCCGTCGAAGTTTTGCTCCACGGTTTCGATATCGCTGGCATCGGTGGAAATGGGGTGGGTGGTAGGCAGTTGATCCTGCTGGTAGGCCCAGGACTTTTCCACGTTGGCGAAGGTGACCCAGGCGGTATCGTATTCGGTTTCTTCCGCCTGCGAAATGGCAGCGGACCAGGTGGCGAAGGACTCGTTGAGCCACAGGTCATTCCACCACTGCATGGTCACGAGGTCACCGAACCACATGTGGGCGAGCTCGTGGAGGACCGTATCGGCGCGGCGCTCGTACTTGTAGTGCGTGGCCTGCGAGGTAAAGACGTATTCATCGCGGATGGTCACGCAGCCGGCGTTTTCCATCGCACCGGCGTTGAACTCGGGGACGAAAATCTGGTCGTACTTGCCAAAGGGGTAGGGGAAGCCGAAGTTGCGGTGATAGAAGTCAAAGCCCTGCTTGGTCTCAGTAAAGAGGCGCTCCGCATCGAGGGAATCTGCCAGAGAGGCGCGGCAGTAAATACCAAGCGGGACCTCGAGCTGCTGGGCCGGCTTGCCCTCGGGGTGCTCGGTCAGCTCACCGCGCCAGATATCGGTGACCTCGTGGTACGGGCCTGCGCACAAGGCAACCAGGTAGGTCGACAGCGGGTAGTCGATTTCGGAGTGGGTGGTATCGCCCTCGCGGGTGACCGGGCCATTGGTGATAATGGTCCACTCCTCCGGAGCCTTAAAGTGCAGGGAGTAGGTGGCCTTCAGATCCGGTTGATCGAAGCAGGCAAAAACGCGCTTGGCATCGGCGGTTTCAAACTGGGTGTAGAGGTAGACCTCGTTATCGGCAGGGTCCACGAAGCGGTGTAGGCCTTCGCCGGTGCGGGAGAAGGGGATCTCAGCGGTGACCTCGAGCGTGTACTCCGCTACCTGCAGCCCGGAAAGGGGAATGCCGCAGGTGGGGTCATAAGACTGCGTGGGCAGCGGGTTTCCATTCAGGCGCACCTCGTGCAGCTTGTCCGCGCGCAGATCGATGAAGGTAGAACCGGCCTCCTGGGTGCTAAAGCGCACCGTGGTGGTGGACAGGAAGTGGGTATCGGAATGCTTAAGGTCTAAAGTGACATCGTAATGGTCAACCTTGAGCATCTGGGAGCGATTTTTTGCTTCCTCCCACGTGAGGTTTACAGAGGTCATTGCCTAGATTCTCCTTTGCTAACGAAAATAGTGATGCATCAAGGTTAGCAGCGGGTTTACAGTGGTGGGGCAAACTGCACTTATTTCAAGGAGGAATAATGACTACCCCAGTTAAGTTTTGGTTCGATGCTTCCTGCCCGTTCGCATGGGCAACGTCCCGCTGGATAAAAGAGGTAGAAAAGGTCCGCGATATTGCGGTGGAATTCGAGCCGATGTCCCTGTCGGTGCTTAATGATGGCCGCGATCTTGATCCCGAATACATGGAAATGATGGAGGCCAACTGGGGCCCTGCCCGCGTATTCGCCAAGGTTAAGACCGAGCAGCCAGAAAAGGTTGATGAGCTTTATACCGCCATGGGCACCCTGATTCACGCCAAGGGCAACGGCGGCAAGAAGGGCGATGGTGGCTATGACGAGATCATCGCCCAGGCATTAGAGCAGGTTGGCCTCCCCGCAGACTTTGCAGAGGTGGCCCACACCGAGGAGTACGACGAGAAGCTGCGCGAGTACCACCACAACGGAATTTCTTCCGTGGGCGATGAGGTAGGAACCCCGGTTATTAAGCTGGGCGATACCGCCTTCTTCGGCCCGGTTATCACCCGCGTTCCCAAGGGTGAGGAAGCCGGTGAGCTTTTCGATGCCTCCGTGCGCCTGGCTCAGTTCCCTTACTTCTTCGAAATCAAGCGCTCCCGCACGGAGATGCCACAGGTAGAAGAGGACTAGTTATAAGCGCTGCTGGTCTTGCCTGCGGCCTACCGCGGCGGCAAGGCAGCACACCGCGATTACCGGCGTGAGTAAAAACGCCGGTACCCCGGCGATATTGATGATGGGCAGGGCCGCCTGAGCCTGGAATTCTGACCAAGCGGCGGCCACCCACGTGGCCCACGAGGCCGCGGTGAGCAGGGATAAAATCCCAATCACCGCGGCCAAACCGCCGGGGCGATTTTTCTTTATCGCCCTCTGGTTCAGCCACCACAGCCCCAGTACTAGGTGGGCGACTGTGAAAAGTGCGGTATGAATAAGCGGCACTAGGTAGTTCTTATTGGTTAAGAAAATATTCGCCGCAAATAACAGCACCGCGATAGCAAGGATGCTGCCGTAGAGTGCGAGGACGCGAGGGTTCATTTTTATCGCCTTTCTGTGCAGCACGTAATCTGCGCTTTAGCTTAACAGTGCTGGGCTATGGGCGAAATAGGTTGTGCAAAGTGGTGCCTAGAAGGCGGCGGTGCCGGTACTGTAGGGGTTATGCGCGTATATCTTGGAGCTGACCACGCAGGTTTTGAGACTAAAAACCTGATTTCTGAACACCTCACCAAACAAGGCCATGACGTTATCGACTGCGGCGCTCATACCTATGACGCCGAGGATGACTACCCCGCATTCTGCATTGAAGCGGCCCTATGCACCGTCAACGATCCAGGTTCTCTGGGAATCGTGCTGGGCGGATCCGGAAATGGCGAGCAGATTGCCGCCAATAAGGTCAAGGGCGCGCGCTGCGCGCTGGCATGGTCGCCAGAAACCGCGCGCCTGGCCCGCGAGCACAATAATGCGCAGCTCATCGGCATCGGCGGGCGCATGCACTCGCAAGAAGAGGCCCTAGAAATCGTGGATGCCTTCTTGGATCAAGAATGGTCCCGCGCCGAGCGCCACCAGCGCCGCATCGATATCCTCGCAGAATACGAGCGCACCAATATCCCACCTGAGCTGCCTAAGGACCCGCGCTAAAGCCGCCAAGTTCCTTGCACAGACATAAATGAACGCCGCGGGCCATTTGGGCCACGCGGCGTTTTATGTGGTGATTATGCCGAGCACATTATGCGTCGTTCATGTCATTGGGGTGGTGCCCACCGCGGCCGTCTTCGCCTTCCTCCAACGAGGTAATGGCAGCCATTTCCGCATCCGTGAGCTCGAAGCCGAAGACATCGAAGTTTTCTGCAATGCGCGATGGCGTCGAGGACTTGGGGAAGAGGATGACCCCATTTTGCAGGTGCCAGCGAATAATGGCTTGGGCTGGGGAAACACCGTGTGCCTCGGCTGCTTCAGTCACCTCTGGTGCCTCCAAGATATCGCTCTTGCCCTGACCCAGCGGGCCCCAAGCCTCGATGGCGATGCCGTGTGCGCGTCCCGCGTCCAGTTCGCGCCAGCGTTGCAGGTAAGGGTGCAGCTCCACTTGGTTAATCGCGGGGACGACGTCCGTGTGCACCTCCAGCTGATCTAAGTGCTCCGGCTCAAAGTTGGACACACCGATGGACTTTGCCTTGCCCTCTTTGCGCAGTTCAATGAGCTGCTTCCAAGCCTCCACGTAGGTGCCCTTGGCCGGGGTAGGCCAGTGGATGAGGTATAGGTCTACGTAGTCAAAGCCCAGCTTCTGCAGGGATTCATCCAGCGCTGCAGCGGCATCGGTGTGGCGGTCATTCCACAGCTTGGTGGTGATGAAGAGCTCCTCACGCGGGATGCCGGAGTTAGCAATGGCCTTGCCCACGCCTTCTTCATTGCCGTAAATAGCTGCGGTATCGATGTGGCGGTAGCCCACGCGTAGCGCCTCGGCTACGTATTCCTCGGTCTTTTCCGGGTCCATCTGGAATACACCAAAGCCCAGCTGGGGGATTGTATTTCCATCATTCAAAGTAATATTAGGTACGGTCATGCACACCAGATTACGCTTTTCTGGCCACCGCCCCAATGTGATGTATTCACGGCCGCGCTTAACGGGAGATGGGCAGCGGGATGGAGGGGGCATCGGCAAGGAGGGGCCTAGCTGCAGATATGGAAAAACCCACCATACGGTGGGTTAAAGCGAGGGAATGACGGGAATCGAACCCGCGTCTTCAGCTTGGAAGGCTGAGGTATTAGCCACTATACGACATTCCCACAGCGTTACCTCGAACGCTGTCGGCTACTTTAGCGCATGTGCGCCCCAAAACGAAAATAGGGAACACACGCAGTGGATAGGCCGTTAAAATAGATAGAACCAATTCCGGCAAAGAAAGCGATGATTGTTGTGGAACTCCTACTTCTTGTAGTCGTACTCGGTGGTGGCGCGTGGTATCTATCCTCGCGCAGCTCAAAAAAGAACAGGGAGGAGCGAGAGGCGCAGCAGTTAGCGGATGCCCAAGCGGATGCGCGTCGCTGGATTGAGCGTCTGGGCGGTCAGGTCATGCAAATCTCCGGCACGGATACCGCCTCGCAGCAGGCAATGGCGGACGCATCAGAGCGTTTTACCGCGGCTAATTCCGCTATTTCGCAGGCCACCACGGTCAAGCAAGCCAATTTGGCCCGCGAATCGGCGCTTGAGGGTATGCATTACGTCAATGCCGCTCGCGAGATTATGGACATGAACCCGGGCCCGGAATTGCCGCCGCTGGAGGGACAGCGCGCCGCCGGTAAGGTCACCGAGAAGCGCACGGTGGATGCGAATGGCGAGCAGCTGACTGCGTCCCCATACGCCTCCGAGGAAACTCCGAACTATTACCCAGGCGGAACCGTAGCCGGCCGCCCCGTTCCGGCCGGTTGGTACTCCCGCTCTTGGTGGGCGGATGCCCTGCAAACGGGCGTGTGGATGATGGGTTATTCCATGATGTTTAACGCCATGTTTGCTGGCATGTCCGGCGTGGGCTATTCCGCAGCCGCCGCAGAAAACGGCGACTGGGGCGGCGCCGAGGGTGGCGAAGGAATGGACGGAGCCGACGGCGGCGGAGATGCCGGAGACGCCGGGGATGCCGGCGATATGGGCGGCGGTGCCGGAGGGGGAGACGCAGGTGACGGTGGCGGCTTCTTCGACGGATTATCTGACGGTGATGGCGGCGGATTCTTTGACGGCATGTTTGATTTCGATTTCTAATCCAGCTTCCGGGAATTATGCCGCTAACCTGCGGCTACGCCCTTAACAGGGGGCTGATTTAGGAGATTTAAAACCAACACGCTAAACTGGCTCAGGTATGCAACGCAGCCAAGGCAACTTGGTGGCCTACATACGGGGCGTGGCGCAGTTTGGTAGCGCACCTGCTTTGGGAGCAGGGGGTCGCAGGTTCAAATCCTGTCGCCCCGACGTATGGGGGTCTGAAAATGCCCTAATAAGGTTTTTCAGACCCCCTTTAATTTTTATGTACGTAGAAAAACAATGAAGCCAGGGAGATTCACTCGTGAAGACCACCGTAGACAAGCTGAGCGATACCCGCGTTAAGCTCACCGTCAACGTTCCGTTTGCGGAGCTGGACCAGGAAATCGATGAAGCTTACGCGGCAATCGCGCAGCAGGTTTCTATTCCAGGTTTCCGTAAGGGCAAGGCTCCGCGCCAGCTGATCGACGCTCGCTTCGGCCGCGGCCCGATTCTGGAGCAGGTCGTCAACGACATGCTGCCTTCCCGCTACGAGCAGGCTGTTCAGTCGGAAGACCTGAAGGTCATCGGCCAGCCGGACGTGGACATTTCCAAGATTGAAGACAAGGACTTCGTCGAGTTTACCGCCGAGGTTGATGTTCGCCCTGAGTTCGAGGTTCCGGACTTCTCCGAAATCTCCGTCGCCGTCCCCGCCATCAAGGCCGGCGAAGAAGACGTGGACAAGGCCCTCGAGGATCTTGCAGAGCGCTTCGGTGAGCTGAAGGACACCAAGCGCAAGATGAAGACTGGTGACTACGCCATCATCGACATCACCGCCGAGGTAGACGGTGAGAAGATCGAGGATGCTTCCACCGAAGGCCTGTCCTACTCCATCGGTGACGACAACCTCATCAAGGGTCTGGACACAGCACTGCGCGGCATGAAGACCGGTGAGGATAACGAGTTCACCTCCACCATTCAGTCCGGTGAGCACAAGGACGAAGAAGCTACCTTCAAGGTCCACGTGCAGCAGACCAAGGAGCGCAAGCTGCCGGACATGGACGATGAGTTCGCCCAGATGGCCTCCGAGTACGACACGATCGAGGAGCTGCGCGAAGCTACCAAGACCGAGGTCGAGGAGTCCAAGAAAGCTGAGCAGGCCGGCCAGATCCGCGATGAGGTTCTGAAGGCTGCGCTTGCCGATGTCGACTTTGAACTGCCTCAGTCCGTCGTCGACGAGCAGGCTCACGCCCAGCTGCACCAGATCTTGGGCCAGCTGGCACACGATGAGAAGGCACTGGCACAGCTGCTCGAGGCGCAAGGCACCTCCCGCGAAGAGTTTGATAAGCAGACCCGCGAGCAGGCTGAAGAGTCCGTGCGCACGCAGATCTTCTTGGATGCCGTGGCAGAAAAGGAAGAGCCGGAAGTTTCCCAGCAGGAACTCTCGGATCACATTCTGTTCACCGCTCAGTCCTATGGCATGGACCCGAACCAGTTCATCCAGCAGCTGCAGTCCAACGGCCAGATTGCCAACCTGTTCTCTGACGTTCGCCGTGGCAAGGCACTGGCTGCCGCCATTTGCCGTACCACCGTCAAGGACGAAGAGGGCAACGACGTTGACGTTGAGCAGTACTTCGGTGAAGCAGATGAAGACGAAAACGAAGCTACCGACGCGGAGTAAATCCTCTTCTTAAAGCCCAGCTTGACTCCTCGCATACACGAGGAAGTCTGGCTGGGCTTTTCTCATCGCCGGGTCGAAAACGCAGACAAAGTTCGGTGCAAACGCTGATAGCGAACAGACCCCACAATTATCGCCACATTAAGTAATGTGGTGGCATTAGAGATTAACCGTCCTCAAGGAGACTTTTCGAATGTCTAAGAAATCTGACCAGCTTCAGATGACCACCCCAGCAGGCTCCGGCCTGAACTTGGGTGACAGCGTCTACGAGCGCCTGTTGCACGAGCGCATTATCTTTTTGGGCACCCAGGTAGACGATGAAATTGCCAATAAGTTGTGCGCACAGATCCTGCTGCTTTCCGCAGAGGATCCCACGCGCGATATTTCGCTCTACATCAACTCCCCGGGTGGCTCCGTGACCGCGGGCATGGCAATTTATGACACGATGAAGTACTCGCCCTGCGATATTTCCACCTATGGCATGGGCTTGGCTGCTTCCATGGGCCAGTTCCTGCTCTCCGGTGGTACGAAGGGCAAGCGCTATGCGCTGCCGCACGCTCGCATCATGATGCACCAGCCTTCCGCTGGTGTGGGCGGTACTGCTGCCGATATCGCCATCCAGGCGGAGCAATTCGCCCAGACCAAGCGCGAGATGGCTGAGCTCATTGCAGAGCACACCGGCCAAACCTTCGAGCAGATCACCAAGGACTCTGACCGCGACCGCTGGATGACTGCGCAGCAAGCCAAGGACTACGGCATTGTTGACCACGTCATCGAGTCCGTGAACGGCCCACTGAGCAACTAGGGAATAAGGAGAAAATCATTATGAATAAGTCGCAGATGCCAAGTTCCCGTTACGTACTGCCCTCCTTTATTGAGCAGTCCGCTCAGGGGACGAAGGAAACCAACCCGTACTCCAAGCTCTTTGAGGAGCGCATCATCTTCTTGGGCACCCAGGTCGATGACACCTCTGCCAATGACATCATGGCCCAGCTGCTGGTTCTTGAGAGCCAGGACCCGGACCGTGACATCACCATGTACATCAATTCGCCGGGTGGTTCCTTTACTGCCTTGATGGCCATTTATGACACCATGCGCTACGTGCGCCCTGATGTGCAGACCGTGTGCTTAGGCCAGGCAGCTTCCGCTGCCGCAGTGCTGTTGGCCGCTGGTGCTCCGGGCAAGCGTGCGGCGCTGCCGAACTCCCGCGTATTGATCCACCAGCCTGCAACCCAGGGAACCCAGGGGCAGGTATCGGACTTGGAGATCCAGGCCGCAGAGATCGAGCGTATGCGCACCTTGATGGAAAACACCTTGGCGGAGCACACCGGCCGTACGCCTGAGCAAATCCGCATCGACACCGACCGCGATAAGATCTTGACCGTGGAAGATGCCGTGGAATACGGTATCATCGATACCGTCTTTGAGTACCGCAAGCTCAATTCTTAATTCGGTCCTGATGGACTAAATCCATCAGAGGAAGCCCTGCGAGGCAGCTTCGAGAGGAGCCTTCGCAGGGCTTTTATTATTCGCATATCAGTGGCTCGGTATATGCTTATGAGCGGTGTGACGGAGAGGGTAGTGGCGCGTGGGCATGTACCCCAAACGGGGTGAATCTTTCAGAGAAATATCTGCAGGTCGTTAGGCAGATTTATTTGTGCGATGTTTCACGTATAATGCCCGATTTGTGAATTAGGCCTCTGAGTGGTCGTATTATGCTATGACAAATATGGAACCAGAGGCGGAGGATCGGACCTCCGCACCCACTGCTTCGAGTGGGGAGCGCACATTTTTTGGTCACCCGTGGGGACTGGCTAACCTGTTCGGCGTGGAGATGTGGGAGCGCTTCAGCTTCTACGGCATGCAGTCCATTGTGCTGCTGTACATGTACTACGCCACCACCGATGGCGGCCTAGGCCTCGACCGTGCCGATGCGACGTCAATCGTTGGCGCGTACGGCGGTTTGGTGTACATGGCATGCCTGTTGGCATCGTTGGTAGCTGACCGCATCCTCGGTGCGGAGCGCACCCTGTTCTACTCCGCAATCATGGTGATGGCTGGGCACCTCGTCTTGGCCTTCGTTCCTGCCGTGACCGGCCTGGCTATCGGCCTGATCCTCATCGCCGTTGGTTCCGGTGGTGTAAAGACCACCGCCTCGGTGGTGCTTGGCTCGCTGTATAGTCGTGACGATCCTCGCCGTGACGGCGGCTTTTCTGTCTTTTATATGGGCGTTAATATTGGTGCCCTTTTCGGACCGCTTCTTACCACCGCAATGTGGGGCTGGAAGGGCTTCCACTGGGGCTTCGGCATCGCTGCCGTCGGTATGGCCCTCGGCCTTATCCAGTACACCATCATGCGTAAGACCACCATTAAAGATGCCGGCCACAATATTCCGAATCCGGCGGACTCCAAGCAGCGCTTGATGGGCCTTGGTGCGATTGTCGTCGTCATCCTCGTAATGGTCATCGGCCTGGGTACTGGGATCATCAAGGTGGAGTGGCTGTCCAATATCGTCACCGCCGTTGCCCTGATCGCCGCCGTGTACTTCTGGATTCAGATGTACACCTCTGATTTGGTAAGCCGGAAAGAAAAGAACCGCCTCTTGGGCTTTATTCCGATGTTCATTTCCGGTGTACTGTTCTTCGGTATCTTCCAGCAGCAATTTACCGTGATGACCATTTATGCCGATGTGCGCCTGGACCGCCACATCTTTGGTATCGAGATTCCGCCGTCATTGGTGCAGTCCATTAACCCGATCTTCATCGTTATCTTCTCTGCAATCTTCGCAGCTATGTGGACGAAGCTCGGTGACCGTCAGTGGTCCACGCCGGTGAAGTTCGGCGTGGCCAATATCATCATCGGTGTCTCGCTGTTCTTCTTCCTGCCGTTCTCCGGCTCGGGCGCGAACTCCACGCCAATGTATGTCATTATCTGGATCCTCTTCCTGTTCACCATGGGTGAGCTGATGCTGTCTCCGGTGGGCAACTCTCTTGCCACCAAGGTGGCACCAGAGGCGTTCCCATCGCGCATGATGGCCGTGTGGATGATGGCTGTGGCCATGGGTACCGCGCTTGCCGGTTCGCTGGCTAGCTTCTACAACCCAGAGGATGCGGCTGCGGAAAACACCTTCTTTATTTCCTTGGGCGTCGGCTCCATCGCTTTGGGCATCGTCTTGCTCGTGCTGAGCCGCTGGGTGGTCAAGAAGTTTGCTACCTTCCGCTAAAAAGGGGAGTTAAAACCCTTTATTTCGAGAGGTGCGTTGGCGTGAAGCCGGCGCACCTCTCTTAGTGTTTTCCGCCACGGTATTAAAGGCTGAAAATAGATTAGGTTTCTTAAAAAATACTGGTAAACCGCAGATTTTCGATAAGTAGCTGACATGAGGGCATGGGCGGAAGGTTAACACTAGGCAAAGTGTAGTTTACTTCTAAGAAACGCTATTGGCTTAGCTTATTATTGCGGAGTACGCTGCACTTCGTACGCGACGCGTGACGGCGCCGCAATTACACTTTCTTCTCATTTGTTAATTGCTTACAAGGGGCCAATGCTGTGACAGCGACTCTGATTATCTTGGGCATTGTGGTGGTTACCGCCTTAGCCTTCGACTTCACCAATGGTTTCCACGACACTGCCAATGCGATGGCAACCTCCATTGCTACGGGCGCGCTGAAGCCATTTACTGCGGTAGCGATTTCTGCCGCACTTAACCTCATTGGCGCATTCTTGTCCGTGAATGTCGCGGCAACGGTGGCTAAGGGTATCGTCAACCTCGATTCCTATGACCTTTCGGGTGCAGCCGCTGACTCAGACGGCCAGGCCCTGTTGATGGTGGTCTTTACCGGCCTTATCGGCGGTATTCTGTGGAACCTTTTCACCTGGTTGCTCGGACTGCCGTCTAGCTCTTCCCACGCCCTTTTTGGCGGCCTTATCGGTGCAGCCTTCGCTGCCATGGGTACTGGGGGAGTGGAGTGGACCTCCATTATGGCCAAGATCATTATCCCGGCGGTGGCGTCCCCGATTATCGCCGCGCTGGTGTCCGCCTGCGCCACCTTCCTCGTTTATTGGGTGACCAACACCATTCCGAATAAGGAAAAGAACGAGCACTTCCGTCACGGCCAGATTGTTACCGCCTGCTTGGTATCGCTGGCCCACGGTGCCGGTGACGCTCAGAAGACCATGGGCGTTATCTTCCTCGCCCTCGTGGCTTCGGGTCATGCGGTTGCTGATGCCCGTATTCCCACCTGGGTCATTATCTCCTGTGCGGTTGCCATTGCGGCCGGTACCTTGTCCGGTGGCTGGCGTGTTATTCGCACCCTGGGCAAGGGCTTGGTTGAGATCGAATCCCCACAGGGTATGGCAGCCGAGGCTACGTCCGCGGCCATCATCTTGACCTCCGCATCTGGTGGTATGGCACTGTCTACGACTCACGTGTCCACCGGTTCCATCCTTGGTACTGGTTTGGGTCGCCGCGGCGCGGACGTGCGCTGGGGTGTGGCGATGCGCATGGTGGCCGCCTGGCTCATTACGCTGCCCTGTGCTGCCTTCGTTGGCTTCGCTTCGTGGTGGCTGGCGCACGGCGTCTCCTCTGCCACGACGATGGCTACCGGTGCCATCGTGGACTTCGTTCTGCTCTTGGCTATGACGGCGCTCATCGTCATCCGCTCCCGTATGAACCCAGTCGATGCCTCCAACGTCAATAATGATTGGGACGAAAACGCTGAGTCCGTGGATTCGTCCTTGGAGCCGCGCGTTGGCGCGAAAGAGACTGTCGCGGCCGCAGGCGGCATGACCCCAGTATCGGCGGTTAATGGGGACAATAACTCCACCTCATCTAATCCACACGAGGAGCGCTAGATCATGACTATTGCAGAAATCTTCGAATCTATACTCCGCGTCGCTGGCCTAGCCCTCGTCTTCGGCGCTGGTATTCCCTTGCTCTTCGCCTTGGGTATGCGTTCCATGACGGGGGATCCCATTCGGGACGATAACGGCGTGGTGGTAGGAGATACTCCCGCTAGCCGGCAAATGAAGGTGCTGGGGTGGACCGTCTATGCCGTATTGGGTGCCGTCATCGTGGTGGCAATCGCGTGGATCGCGCGCGATTCCCTGGATCATTACTTTGGCTTCGCACCATTTGGGGACCTTTAAGAGTAGCCCGCGGGCCGGGCGAGCCCGAGATTATATAATATGCCTCACAGCCACTTAAAGTTAACAAAAGGTTAACTTTAAGTGGCCTAAGTGTTGCTTAGTGGGTAAATACCAAGTATATTTATACCTATCAACAGAGCAACTTTGAGAGGTGAGAGAGATGAACACGATGCGGACCTTCTTTGGTGGCATTAGCGATATGTTCAAGGACTCCACCACGGGTACGGGTTTGGATACCGTGTCTCAGACACCGGTTTCTGCCCGCGTAGCGGAAAATCTCGTTGACGCGGGACTTACTCCCGCGACGACCAAGGACGTCGCTGAGTCCTTCGCATTCGTTGTTGGCCACGCGCCAGATGAGCTGGACATGCTCGATGTCGAGGCATTCTTGCTCGACTTTGACTGGCTGCAATAAGAGCCGTACTAAATAACCCCGCCACGCACCGTTGAACTGGCCCCCGAAAGTTGGACTGGTTTAATTCTAGGTGATGAGGGGTTCAAGGGTCTGATTCCGATATTGCAT